>NZ_JBFUEP010000052.1:0-30770 GCF_056403895.1 Pedococcus sp. P2_E5 | reverse complement strand
CACCACGCCTGCAGGTATGCCGGCGCGCTGGCTACTTCTTCTCGCGCCAGACGCGTTCGAAGGGCAGTCGCCACGCGTGGGGGGCGATCAGCTGGTGGATCGCGTTCGGACCCCAGCTGCCGACGGGGTAGGGCTTGGCCTCGGGCGGGTCGGCCAGCAGGGGCTGCGAGCGCTCCCACAGCGACTCGATGCCCTCGGCCGTCGTGAACAGCGTGTGGTCGCCGCGCATCGCGTCGAGGATGAGCCGCTCGTAGGCCTCGAGGACGTCGCCGGCGCGCTCGGTCTCGCGGGTCGAGAACTGCATCGACAGCTTCTCCAGCCGCATGCCGGGGCCGGGGCGCTTGCCGTAGAACGAGAGCGACACCTTGGACTCGTCGGCGAGGTCGAAGGTGAGGTGGTCGGGCCCGGCCGAGCCCACTCCCGAGTTGGCGGGGAACATCGACCGCGGCGCCTCCTTGAAGGCGATCGAGATGATGCGGGCGCCGTCGGCCAGCTTCTTGCCGGTGCGCAGGTAGAACGGGACGCCCGCCCAGCGCCAGTTGTCGATCCCGGCCTTGAGCGCGATGAACGTCTCGGTGTCCGAGTCGGGGGCGACGCCGTTCAGCCCGGTGTAGCCGGCGAACTGACCCCGCACCACGTCAGAGGGGTCGATCGGCAGCAGCGACCGGAAGACCTTGTTCTTCTCCTCCGAGATGGCCCGGGGCTCCAGGGCGGTGGGCGGCTCCATCGCGACGAACGCGAGCACCTGGAACAGGTGGGTGACCACCATGTCCTTGTAGGCGCCGGTCGCCTCGTAGAAGTTGGCCCGCTCGTCCAGCCCCAGCGTCTCGGGGATGTCGATCTGCACGTGGTCGATGAAGTTGCGGTTCCAGATCGGCTCGAAGAGTCCGTTGGCGAACCGGAAGGCCAGGATGTTCTGCGCCGCCTCCTTGCCGAGGAAGTGGTCGATCCGGAAGACCTGGCTCTCGTCGAACGTCTCGTGCACGGTGTTGTTGAGCGCGATCGCGCTCGCGAGATCCGTGCCGAACGGCTTCTCCATGACCACTCGTGAGCGCGCCACGAGGTCGGCGTCGCGCAGCATGGTGATCACCGCGACGGCCGCCTTGGGCGGTACCGACAGGTAGTGCAGCCGCTGGGCGTCCGGGCCGAGCGACTCCTCGGCGCGCTTGACCGCCTCAGCCAGGGGCCCGGGGCCGGCCGACTGGGGGATGTAGACGAGGTAGTCGTCGAACTTCTCCCACTGCTCCGGCGTGAGCGGGTGGGTCGCGAACTCGTCGACGGCCGTGCGGGCGAACTCACGGAACTGCTCGTCGGTCATCTCCTCGAGCGAGGTGCCCACGACCCGGATGGCGGGCGCCAGCTCGGACGTCGCCAGGTGGGCCATGCCGGGAAGCAGCTTGCGACGGGCCAGGTCGCCGGTGGCCCCGAACAGCACGATGACGTGCGGATCGGCCTTCTCCACGGCGCCGCGCGAGCTGCGTGCGTCAGCGGCGGGATACGAGATCGTCTGGGCGCTGGGCGCGGTCTGCTCGGGCACCTTCCGATACTTCCACCGCAGGCGGGCCCGCGCACCCGGTTGTCCAGCGATTTGACGCGCGGGGTTAGGTGAGGCTTACCTTGGTCCCAATAACGCACCATCGACATGCCGGAAATCAGGTCATCGTGCTCGTCAGCAATGCGCTCATCGGACTCCGTGAAGGGCTGGAGGCCGCGCTCGTCGTGGTCATCCTCGTCGCCTTCCTCGTCAAGACCGACCGCCGCTGGGCGCTCAGGCCCGTCTGGACCGGCGTCGCGCTCGCCGTCGTCGCTTCGGTCGGCCTCGGCGCGCTGCTCACCTTCGGCACCAGGCAGCTGTCGTTCGAGACCCAGGAGCTGATCGGCGGCAGTGCCTCGGTGCTCGCGGTCGCGTTCGTCACGGCCATGGTCTTCTGGATGCGCACCGCGGCCCGCACCATCTCGGGCCAGCTCAAGGGCAGGCTCGACCAGGCGCTCTCGATCGGCGGCTGGGCCGTGGCCCTGGTCGGCTTCCTCGGTGTCGGCCGCGAGGGACTCGAGACGGCCCTGTTCTTCTACGCCAGCGTCCAGACCGCAGGCAAAGGCACCGCCCAGCCGCTGGTCGGCTTCCTCCTCGGCATCGCCGTCGCGATCGTCCTCGGGGTCCTCATCTACCGCGGCGCCGTACGCATCAACCTCTCGAAGTTCTTCCGCTACACCGGGATCGCGCTGATCGTCGTCGCCGCCGGGATTCTGTCCTACGGCATCCACGACCTGCAGGAAGCCGCCTTCCTGCCCGGGCTGAACACCCTCGCGTTCGACGTCAGCACCGCGATCCCGCCCGACTCCTGGTACGGCACCTTGCTCAAGGGCACCGTCAACTTCACGCCCAACACGACCTGGTTGCAGGCCGTCGCCTGGACGCTCTACCTCGTCGTCGTGATGACCCTCTTCCTGCGACCCGCGCCGGAGACGCCCAGGCCCAGCCAACCGGCATACCCATCGCACGCCACCTCATCACTCTCCTAGGAGCACCATGCGCATCGCCCCCGTCCCCGCCGCCCTCGCGGTCGCCGTCCTGCTGGCGACCGCAGCCTGTGGCAGCCCCGACGAGACCGGTGCCGCCGGCGGCAAGGGCCCGATCACGGTCGAGGCGACGGACACCACGTGCAAGGTCGCGCGCAGCGAGGCCGCGGCCGGGACCATCGAGTTCACCGTCAGGAACACCGGCTCCAAGGTCAACGAGTTCTACCTCTACGGCGACGGTGACCAGATCATCGGCGAGGTCGAGAACCTCACGCCCGGCCTGACGCGCACGTTCCACGTCGAGGTCGCCAGCCCCGGCACCTACGAGACGGCCTGCAAGCCGGGCATGAAGGGCAAGGGGATCCGCGCTGACTTCACCGTCACCGGCGCCACGGCCAGTCAGGCGCCTGACGCGGCCATGGCCACCGCGGTGAAGACCTACCAGGGCTTCGTCTCGGCGCAGTCCGACGAGCTGCTCACCCGGACCACCGAGTTCGTCGCCCTGGTCAAGGCCGGCAAGGTCGAGGAGGCCAAGGCGGCGTTCCCCGTCGCCCGCGGCCCCTGGGAGCGGATCGAGCCGGTCGCGGAGTCGTTCGGCGACCTCGACCCGATGATCGACGGCCGCGAGGACGTCGTCGAGGAGGGCATGAAGTTCACCGGCTTCCACCGCCTCGAGAAGGACCTCTGGGTCACCGGCCTGCAGGCAGACTCGGGCGCGATCGCCGACAAGCTGCTGGTCGACGTGAAGGAGATCGTCGCCAAGGCGAAGGCCGTCCAGCTCAACCCGCTGCAGCTGGCCAACGGCGCCAAGGGGCTGCTCGACGAGGTCGCCGTCGGCAAGATCACCGGCGAAGAGGACCGCTACAGCCACACCGACCTCTACGACTTCGACGAGAACGTCAAGGGGTCCAAGGCCGCCATCGACGCCCTCCGCCCCGTGCTCAAGGCCCGTGACGGCTCCTTGCTGGCGTCGATCGACACCAGGTTCGCGGCGCTCGACACCGAGCTCGACAAGTACCGCACCGACGCCGGCTTCCAGCTCTACACCGCCCTGTCCAAGGACCAGGTCAAGGCACTCTCCGTCGCCGTCGACGCGGTGAGCGAGGACATCTCGAAGGTCGCCGGAGTGGTGGCCCAGTGACCGACCTCTCCCGTCGCAGGCTGCTGGGCGCCAGTGCGGGCGCCGCCGTCGCCGGCGCGGTCGCGGGCGTCGGTGGTGCGTATGCCGCACAGGCAGGTTCCGACGCGGGCGACGGTTCCGCTGTGGTCGGTTCCGGAGGGGCCGGGGACGCCGAGGTGGCGTTCCGCGGCGAGCACCAGTCGGGGATCATCACCCCTGCCCAGGACCGGATGCACTTCGTCGCGCTCGACGTGGTCACGAAGGACAAGGCAGCGGTCGCCGAGATGCTGAAGGCCTGGACGCGGGCCGCCGAGCGGATGACGGTCGGCGCCGAGGCGGCGCCCGGTGGCGTCGTCGGTGGCGGCCCCTACCGCGCACCCGAGGACACCGGCGAGGCCTACGACCTCGACGCGTCGGACCTGACGATCACCATCGGCTACGGACCGTCCCTGTTCGACGAGCGGTTCGGACTCGCCGACCGCAGGCCGGCGGCGCTGAAGGCCCTCCCGGGCTTCGTGGGTGACGACCTCGACGCGGCCCGCAGTGGGGGAGACATCTGCATCCAGGCCTGCGCCAACGACCCGCAGGTGGCCGTGCACGCGGTGCGCAACCTGGTCAGGATCGGCTTCGGGGTGGTGTCCGTGCGGTGGAGCCAGCTCGGCTTCGGGCGCACCTCGTCGACCACCCGCAACCAGGTCACCCCCCGCAACATGTTCGGGTTCAAGGACGGCACCAACAACCTCAAGGCCGAGGACGGCGCCGCCCTCGCCGAGCACGTGTGGGTGCAGCCTGACGACGTGCCGGGCGCGAGTGCCTGGATGGCCGGCGGTTCCTACCTCGTGGCCCGGCGGATCCGCATGCACATCGAGATCTGGGACCGCACGACGCTGCAGGAGCAGCAGGAGATCATCGGCCGCGACAAGGGCGAAGGTGCCCCGCTGGGTCGGAAGGCCGAGTTCGACGCGCTCGACTTCGCCGCCAAGGGTGCCGACGGGAAGCCCGCGATCCCGGTCGACGCCCACGTGGCGCTCGCCCACGAGAGCCGGCTGAACGGCATACGCATCCTGCGCCGCGGCTACAACTTCACGGACGGGTCCGATGGTGTCGGGCACCTCGACGCAGGCTTGTTCTTCATCGGGTTCATGCGCGACGCGCATGCGCAGTTCGTGCCGATGCAGCGGTCGTTGGCCGCCAAGGACGGGCTCAACGAGTACATCGAGCACACGGGATCAGCAGTCTTCGCCTGCCCACCCGGGCTCGGTCCCGACGAGCACTGGGGTCAAGCCCTGTTCAGCTGAGGCTCTGCCGAACCGATGGCCCCAGCGGATCCCTCCGCGCGGGCGCGGTGCCGGTACCACTGGAAGACGAGGACGGCGCAGACGACCCCGTTGACCAGCCCGGCGACGACGTCGGAGATGTGGTGGGCGCCGCGGTAGAGCCGGGCCATCCCGACGAGGAACGGGATGACGCCACACAGGGTCATCAGCAGCCGGCGGAGCCAGGGGCGTTCGATGCGCGCTGCCGCCATGAGGAGCAGCGAGAAGTAGAGCGCCGTGGAGGCGCCCGTGTGACCGCTCGGATAGCTGGTCGTGGGCGGTGAGGTGTCCATGGGGTTGGCCGGCGGTCGTGCCCGTCCGACCGCCAGCGTGAGGAACAGGAAGATCGTCGCCTGCAGCGAGATCGAGATGAGCGGGACCACGGACCACCGCCACTCGCGGGTACGCCACCAGATGAGGGCGACCGCGATGAGGCACACGCCGATGACGATCTCGGTGTTGCCCAGCCTCGAGAAGACCCAGCTGATCGGGTCCCAGAAGTCGGTGCGGTCACGGCTCAGCGCCGCCACCGTCCTGTCCTCGGCCTTGTCGACCGAACTGAAGGGTCCGGTGATGAGCAGGCCGAGGCCCGCGAGCACCCCGAAGAGGACTACGCCGGGTGCGACGGCCCTGGTGAGGAGGTCGCGGCCGTCTTGCCAATGAATCCGAGCCATGAGGAGAACGTAATGCCAATCCCGAGAATCCACCCAGCCAGCACGTCGGACGGGAAGTGCACACCGAGGAAGATCCGGTCCAGGCCAACGGCCAGCGCAAACACCACGGCGACGGCCACGCTGACCCGGTGGCCCACCGTCGAGAGCAGCGGCCAGAGCAGGAACACGACCACCGTGCCGACCACGGCGACGTTGAACGCGTGGCCCGACGGGAACGAGTATCCGGGGGAGTGCGAGATCGGGTCGTCGACGATCGGGCGGGCGCGTCCGACCAGCACCTTGGCCAGCAGCCCGACGTTCCAGGCGACCATCATCGTGACGAAAGCCCACAGCGCCCGGCTGCGCAGCCCCTTGGCCAGCCACGCCCAGAGCGCGACGCCCGTCGCCAGGACGTAGAGCAGGAACGGCTGGCTCGCCGTCTGCAGGACGACGAGGGCGTCAGCGGTGCCCTGAGTGCGCGTGAAGTCGGTGGCTTCACGGATGAGGTCGGTGTCGAGCCGGATCAGGGGGTCGAACTTCTGGCGCACCGCAAACCCGAGCAGCAGCACGGGGACGACGAACAGCACCATGGCCGCAGCTCCGCGGGCCAGCCGCGCAGCGCGCGACCCGGGTGGCGTGCCAGGTGTGCGTGGCGGGCGAGGCGTTGCCGTCGTGGAGGCGGACATCAGTCGAGCGATCCGACTCGGACGACCAGGGCGCCTGGCACGACCTCCGCGGCGATCGCGCGGGCCTTGCCGAGGGTGTCACCGTCGATCTGGACCTCCTGGGGACGGTCCGCGCGGACGCGGACGGACGGGCTCGTGTAGTGGTCGACGATCTGGTGGCCCTTGCGCTTCTTGGACGCGAGCCGTGCGGCCACCGCGGCCCAGCCCACGACGCCCTTGGGTGACAGGATGACCATGTCGAGCTGGCCGTCGTCGACCTCGGCCTCGGGCATCAGCACCAGCCCGCCCAGCAGCTTGCCGCAGTTGCCGATGACGACGGTGCGGGCCCGCCGGGTGAACTCCTCCTGGTCCTCGACCTTGACGCGCACCTTGAACTGCGGGCCGCGCAGGTTGCGGGTGCCGGAGACCACGTATGCCGCGGGGCCCACCTTGGCCTTGAGCCCCTCCGGGGCATCGGCCATGATCGCCGCGTCGAAGCCCAGACCGGCCATGACGAGGAAGATGTGGGTGGCCGGCCGGTCGTCCTCGCCCGAGGTGTCCATCGTGAGGCGGCCGACGTCGACCCGCTTGTTCTGGCCGGTGAGGGCGATCCGCAGCGCGTCACCCAGGTCGTCGACGGGCAGGTCGAGGTTGCGGGCCAGCAGGTTGCCGGTGCCACCGGGCAGCAGCCCCATCGGGATCTCGCTGCCGACCATCGCCTCGGCCACGGCGCGCACGGTGCCGTCACCGCCGAGGGGGCAGATCAGGTCGACGCCCTTGGCCAGGGCCTCCTTGGCCTGTCCGGTGCCCGGGTCGCGCTCCGTGGTGAGGATGAACAGGGGCTCGGCCCAGCCGTGGTTGACCGACTGCTCGGTGATCCTCCTGCGCACCGCCGCCACGTCGTCGAACTTCGTGGGGTTGACGATGATGGCTGCGCGGCGGGTGGGCGAGTCGGACACGGTGCCCTCGGGGCGGAAGTCGTTGCGGTGCGGGCGACGCCCCCAGCGACGGCCACGGTGGGCGCCACGGGCACCGAGCCCGCGCATCCCGGCCCACCCGGCTACGCCGAGGGCGAGCAGGATGACGAGGGCGATCGCCCCGAGGGCGATCCAGCCGGAATGTTCGCGAAGCACGGGCCGACGCTACCCCACGGTCGGCGTGCCATCGCCACAGGTCAGAGGGCCGTCCGGTGGGTCAGGGGAGCCGGTCGTCGTGCTCCGCCGCGGCAGTGCCGTCGTGCGGATCGGCAGGATTCGCACGACGGATGGCGAAGGTCGGGCTCGTCAGGGCCCCACGGCGCCCTACCGTGGTCGACATGGCTGACCTCCATGCCGCCGCGAACGACCAGATCGTCCCCGACACCAAGGACTGGACCTGGACCCTCGAGAGGCCTTGTCCTGACTGCGGATTCGACGCAGGTTCCGTCGTGCCGTCCGACATCGCACCGTCGACCCTGGCGTCGACTGCTCCGTGGACGACCGTGCTCGAGCGCGACTCCGTCCGCGAACGGCCGGCTCCCACCGTGTGGTCGCCACTGGAGTACGCGTGCCATGTCAGGGACGTGTGCCGCATCTTCAAGGGCAGGGCTGAGCTGATGCTGGAGCAGGAAGGGCCGCAGTTCGCCAACTGGGACCAGGACGAGACGGCCGTGGCCGCGCGCTACGGCGAGCAGGACCCGGCAGTCGTCAGTGGTGAGGTCCGGCAGGCTGCTGCCGCCGTCGCGGCCGTCTTCGCAGCGGTGCCCGACGACGGATGGGAGCGGACCGGCCTGCGCAGCGACGGGTCCGAGTTCACGGTGCACACGCTCGGGCAGTACTTCCTGCACGACCTCGCCCACCACCTCGTCGACGTGGGCGCCTGAGCCGCACCACGCGGCATACCTGCGCGTGAGGGTGGGCTGCGCCGCAGTGCCCGTGGGGCAAAGCAGCGGTCAGGCCTTCTGGGGGTGACCGGTGAGGGCGGCAGCCCCGCCCATCGCGAGGAAGATGCTCCCAGACACGTACTTCTGCCGCTCCACCGCCCGCGGGTGGCGAGCCAGCCACTGGCCGAGCGAGCCGGCGGTGAGCGCGTAGACGCTGTCGAAGACCGAGCCGATCACGACGAAGATCGCCCCGAGGACGAGCACCTGCGACCAGATCGCGCCGGACTCACGGTGCAGGAACTGCGGGAAGAAGGCCACGAAGAAGACCGCCGTCTTGGGGTTCGAGATGCCCACGAGGAAGGCGTCCCCGAACGCGCGCCGTGAGTTGGTGACCGGGGCGCGGTCGAGGGAGAAGTGCCCCTTGCTGCGGAACTCGCGGATGGCGAGCCACACCAGGTATGCCGCGCCGGCGTACTTCACGACGGAGAAGGCCAGGACCGACGAGCTGATCACCGCGGAGAGGCCGAACGCGGTGGCGACCACCATGACCGCCGTCGCCGTCTCGATGCCGGCCATCGACGCGACCGCGAGCCGGCGGCTGCCCTGTCCGATCCCCCGGGAGATGAGGAACAGCATCGCCGGACCGGGCAGCAGGATGAGCGCGGTGGCGGCGAGGGCGAACGACGCGAGGGTGGGCGTGGACGGCATACCCGCAAGGATCGCGCCCGGCGGCCCCCGAGGGCAACGGGATTCGGCGTCTGCCCAGGTTGCGAGATGACTCGGACCGCGAGATGGCTCAGACCCCGAGATGCTTTGCGGGTCAGACCCCGAGGTGCTTGCGCGTCAGGGTCGCGGCCTGCTCGACGATCTCGATGCCCTGGGCCTGGGACGTCGACTTCTGGCTGAGGATGGCCAGTCGCAGGTCCAGTGACGGACCGGTGATCCGGCCGATGCTGTTGACGATCCACCGCTTGCCGAGGGTCGACCTGGGCAGCCAGCCGTTCTTGAGGCTGACGCTGTCGCCGCGGTGGGCGGCGGCGCTCACGCCCCACTTCTGCTCGGCGATGACGTCCTCCATGAGGTCGAGGAGCAGCGCCCCCGATCGCGCGTTCAGCGGTGAGGCCCTGGTCCCCGCCGCGCTGATCGCCCCGAGGAACCGCAGCTGGTCGCGAGCGGTCGTCCTGGTCAGGCCCCAGCTGTAGTCGAAGCACTGGGTCGCCCTCAGTCCGAAGCGCTCGTTCGCGTCCTCCATGCCGTCCGCGAGGCCGATCTCGCGGAACAGCGTCCAGGCTGACTCGTGGTCGCTCAGGCGGATCATCTGGCCGGCCACGGCCAGCTGCCGTGCGGAGATGCGCGAGCCGCGGTCCTGCAGCTGGAGCAGCAGCGCCGCCAGGATGTCGGCCTTGGCGATGCTGGCCGTCTCGATGGTCGTGTCGGCGCCCCACGTGAAGGACCGCTTCGACCGGGTCTCGGTGGCCGCGACCCCCAGGTCGACGCCGTAGCGGCGGGACAGGGCGGACAGCTCGTCGCGCAGGGCCGCGAGGGTGGCGGCGGGTCGGGCAGCGGGTGCCTTCGTCGGGCTGGGAGCCAGGATGGTCGTGGACGGCGCCGCGGTGGTGGGCGTCGTGGTCGACGCGGTGGGCGCGCTCGACATCCCGTCCGCGGGACCGGTCGTGGGGGACGGCGCCCCCTGCGCGTGCTCGCGGCCGCAGGCCGCCGCGGCACCGAGCGGCGCGAGGAGGAGGAGGTGCCGCCGCGTGAGCATGCAGGCATTGTGACCTGCTGCGACCCCACGAGCGCAACGCGGTTCGTCTGCCGTGCCCCTGAGGGTGGGGCACGGCACAGGGCGGGGTGTGGCCGCAGACAGGGCCTTGCCTCCGAAGCTGTCGCGCGGCACACACGGCGTCCGTCGGGTCCGGGAGCGCTCGGTAGTCTTGCCCGGTGATCGACATCAAGCTCCTGCGTGAGGACCCCGACCGTGTCCGCGCCAGCCAGCGCGCCCGCGGTGAGGACGAGGGGATCGTCGACTCGATCCTCGCTGCCGAGCAGACGCACCGCTCCTCCCTCACCGAGTTCGAGCAGCTGCGTGCCACGCAGAAGTCGATGGGCAAGCAGGTCGCGCAGGCGCAAGGTGACGAGAAGCAGGCGCTGCTCGCCCAGACCAAGGAGCTCTCGGCGCGGGTCAAGCAGCTGCAGACCGACGCCGATGCCGCGCAGGTCGAGCTCGATCTGCTGATCCGCCAGATCGGCAACATCGTCGAGGACGGTGTCCCGGTGGGCGGCGAGGACGACTACACCGTGCTCGAGACCGTCGGGACCGTGCCGGAGTTCGACTTCGAACCCCAGGACCACCTGGCGCTCGGCGAGTCGCTCGCGGCCATCGACATGGAGCGTGGCGCGAAGGTCAGCGGGTCGCGCTTCTACTTCCTCACCGGCGTCGGCGCCCGGCTCGAGCTCGCGCTGCTCAACATGGGCATCGCCCAGGCCGTCGAGCACGGCTTCACGCCGATGATCACGCCCACACTGGTCAAGGCCGACGTGATGGCCGGGGCCGGCTTCATCGACAAGCACGGCGACGAGGTCTACCGACTCGAGGCCGACGACCTCTACCTCACCGGGACGTCCGAGGTGGCGCTCGCCGGCTACCACGCCGACGAGATCCTCGACCTGTCCGAGGGCCCGAAGCGGTATGCCGGGTGGTCGGCCTGCTACCGCCGCGAGGCCGGGTCGCACGGCAAGGACACCCGCGGCATCATCCGGGTCCACCAGTTCCACAAGGTCGAGATGTTCACCTACTGCCGCGTCGAGGACGCCGCTGCCGAGCACCAGCGGCTGCTCGGCTGGGAGAAGGAGATGCTCGCCAAGATCGAGGTGCCCTACCGCGTCATCGACACGGCGGCGGGCGACCTCGGCGGACCGGCGGCGCGCAAGTTCGACTGCGAGGCGTGGGTGCCCACCCAGGGCCGCTACCGCGAGCTGACCTCCACCTCGAACTGCACGACCTACCAGGCCCGACGGCTGGGCACCCGTGAACGCGACCCCAACGGCTCGGGCACCCGGGCTGTCGCCACGCTCAACGGCACCCTCGCGACGACGCGCTGGATGGTCGCCATCCTCGAGAACCACCAGCAGGCCGACGGCTCGGTCGTCGTCCCCCAGGCGCTCCAGCCGTTCCTCGGCCTCGAGGTCCTCAAGCCCGTCCGCTGACCAGCGGGCGGGGTAGCGTCGGTGAGGTGAGCGATCGACAGCTGCCGAGGTGGAGCGAGCTCAAGCCGCTGCTGCGTCCCAAGCCTGTCGAGCTCAACGCCAAGAAGCGCCGGCTCGCGTCAGCCCTGACGATCGCGGACCTCCGCGAGGTGGCGAGACGACGCACGCCACGATCGGTGTTCGACTACACCGACGGTGCCGCCGAGGGGGAGCTCAGCCTGCAGCGGGCCCGGGCGACGTTCCGCGACCTGACCTTCCAGCCGTCGGTGCTGCGCGATGTCGGTGACATCGACACGACCACCACCGTCCTCGGCACACCGTCGGCCCTGCCGTTCGGCTTCGGCCCGACAGGGTTCACGCGGATGATGCAGCACGAGGGCGAGCGGGCCGTGGTCCGTGTGGCCGAGCGACTCGGCATCCCCTATGGCCTCTCCACCCTGGGCACGACCGACGTCGAGGGCGTGGCGCAGGCCGCGCCGGGCGCGCGCAAGTGGTTCCAGCTCTACGTCTGGCGCGACCACGCCCCTGCCGAGGACCTGATGGCCCGGGCGAAGGCGGCCGGCTTCGAGGCGCTCATCCTCACGGTCGACGTGCCGGTCGCGGGTGTGCGGCTGCGCGATGTGCGCAACGGCTTCAACATCCCGCCGGCGCTGTCCGCAAGGACCGTCCTCGACGGCGCCATGCACCCCAACTGGTGGGTCAACTTCCTCACCACCGAGCCCCTGCGGTTCGCGAGCCTCGACCGCTGGGACGGCACCGTCGCCGAGATGATGAACGCGCTCTTCGACCCGACCATGACCGTCAAGGACCTCGACTGGGTGAGGTCGACGTGGGACGGCCCGCTCATCGTCAAGGGGATCCAGACCGTCGACGACGCCCGCCGCATGTTCGACGCCGGCGCCGACGCGATCGTGCTGTCGAACCACGGCGGTCGCCAGCTCGACAAGGCGCCGGTGCCGGTGCGGCTGCTCCCGGACGTGCGCGAGGCGCTGGGTGACGGCCCCGAGGTGATGGTCGACACCGGGGTCATGTCCGGCTCCGACGTCGTCGCCGCCGTGGCACTCGGCGCGAGCAGCGTCCTGGTCGGTCGCGCGTACCTCTACGGCCTGATGGCTGGTGGCGAAGCCGGTGTCGAGCGTGCCGCGCAGATCCTCGCCACCGAGGTGCGACGCACGATGGCCTTGTTGGGCGCTCGCCGGATCGCGGACCTCGGGCCGCAGCACGTCCGCCTTCCGTAGGCTGCCCCGCATGACCGATGCCCACCAGGCGAGCGTTCCCCCCTTCGTTCCCCACCTCATCGCCCTCGATCTCGACGGCACGACGATCAACCACGCCGGTGAGCTCTCACCCGACGTGCGCGTGGCCGTGCACGCCGTGGTGGCGGCCGGGCACCACGTCATCGTCGCCACCGGGCGTTCGATCGTGGCCACGACGACGATCCTCGCCGAGCTCGGGATCGACAGCGGGTATGCCGTGTGCTCCAATGGCGCGGTCACCCTCGAGTTGGATCCGTTGGCGGACAACGGTTTCCGCATCATCGAGGCCGTCACCTTCGACCCGGCGCCAGCGCTGAACCTCCTGCGCCACGAGTGGCCTGGGGCGGTCGTGGCGGTCGAGGAGCTCGGCCTCGGGTTCAAGCTGAGCGCACCGTTCCCGGACGGTGAGCTCCAGGGCGAGCTGCGGGTCGTGGAGTGGGAGGAGCTGGTCGCCGAACCCGTCACGCGCGTGACCTTCCGGGCACCTGGCGGCACCGCCGAGGACTTCCTGGCCCTCACCGAACGCATCGGCCTGCACGGCGTGAACTACGCCGTGGGGTTCAGTGCCTGGCTCGACCTCAACCCCGAAGGCGTCTCCAAGGGCTCCGCCCTCGAGCTCCTGCGCCGGCGGCTGGAAGTCGAGCCGCGGCATACCGTCGCCATCGGGGACCAGCGCAACGACGTCGAGATGCTGCACTGGGCCGCCCGTGGGGTGGCGATGGGCAACGCCCCCGACGAGGTCAAGGCGATCGCCGACGAGGTCACCCTCGACGTCGACGACGACGGGCTGGTGCCCGTCCTGCGTTCCCTGCTGTAGTCGTCGACCCGGCTCAGCGGCCCCGGCTCAGCGGGACTGGAGCGCGTCGAGCGCGACGGCCATGCCCAGGCCCACGCGCCAGTCGAGCTGCCAGCCGTTGCTGGCCTGGGGCATGCGGATGTCGTAGCGGTCGCGCAGCGAGCGCTTGCGCTCCGAGGACAGCACGACGCTTCCGTCGGGCGCCGTGAAGTCGAAGTGGAAGATGAAGGGCAGCGGGATCTCGCCCACCACGGGGAGCAGGTCCCACACGCGGCGCAGGATCGCGATGTTCTGGTTGCGCTCGGTCCCGAACGCCTGCAGACCGTCGGGCGTGCCGAGGTGCCACGACGAACGCAGCAACGATTTGCCGAAGTCCTTGCGGAACCACCCGATCGCGGCCCCGGAGGCGTCGAACACGTCGTAGGTCGCGCCGAGGTCCATCCGCGTGCGGGCCTTGAACGAGAACACCGGCTGGGTGCGGGCCTCGTCGGCGTAGAACGTCACCTGCTCCTTGAACGCCATCCGCTTCTGCTGGGCGATCGCGATGACCGGCCCCTCGACCCCGGCGGCGTCCACCGACCGGATCTCGTAGCGGTTGACCATCATCGTGATCTTCTGGCGGAGGGAGAAGTGCTCGGTGACCGTGGGCTGGCTCATGGCGCACAGTCTGCCTGACCGGGGTCGGTTTGACTGACACACTGCTTTCGACTGACAGACTGGGGCCGCCATGGCTGACCTGATCATCACCTCGCCGTCGAACCCGCGCCTGAAGTCGCTTGCCGGACTCCGACGCCGCCGCACGCGCGAGGAAGCCGGCCAGACCCTCATCGAGGGGTACGAGGAGCTGACCCTCGCCCTCAGCGCAGGCGTGCGGCCCGAGGCGCTCTACTACTGCCCCGAGCTCATGCTCGACGAGGCAAGCCAGACCCGGGTCGTCGACGAGGTGCGGCGCGACGGGGTCGAGACGGTCCAGGTGTCGCGGACGGCGTTCGAGCGGGCGGCCTACCGCGAGGGTCCTGACGGCTTCATCGCGGTGGTCCCGTCGGTCGTGCGCCGTTGCGCCGAGCTGGCCGTGGGTCCGACTGCCCTGACGGTGTTGTGCCAGGGGGTCGAGAAGCCGGGCAACCTGGGCGCGATGTTGCGCACAGCCGATGCCGCCGGCGCCGAGGCCGTCGTCGCGGCCGACCCGGTGACCGACTGGGGCAACCCCAACCTCGTGCGCGCCTCCAAGGGCACCGTGTTCAGCGTCCCTGTTGCCAGCGACTCCACTGCGGACACCCTGGCCTGGCTCGACGCCCAGGGCATCGCCCTGGTTGCCACGACCCCGGACACGGACGTGCTCCACACCGAGGTCGACTACACCGGGCCGGTGGCCATCGCCGTCGGTGCCGAGAAGTACGGACTGACCGACGAGGTGCTCGACCACGCGGCATACAAGGTCCGGATCCCGATGGTGGGCAAGGCGAACTCGCTCAACGTCGCGACCTCCGCCGCCATCGTCATCTACGAAGCCGTGCGGCAGCGCGGCGCCTCGCGGCCCCCCTCATCCCACTGAGCACACCCGTGTCAGGAGCACTCCCTGACGTATGTCACGATGTCGGGTATGCGAGTTGACCACGTTTCGTATGCAGCAGAGCACGACGGACTGCAGGCGACCGCGGAACGCCTCGCCAAGCTGATCGGGGTCGACCCGGTCGATGGGGGAATCCACCCGCGGTTCGGTACGCGCAACGTGATCCTCCCGCTGGCGCACGAGCGTTACGTCGAGATCGTCGAAGTCCTGGACCACCCGGCATCGGACAAGGCGCCCTTCGGGCAGGCCGTCCGCGCCCGTTCCGAGGCCGGCGGGGGCTGGCTCGGGTGGGTCGTCGCGGTGGACGACCTCGCACCCTATGAGGCGCGCATCGGCCGTGAGGCCGTGGTCGGCAACCGGCACCGCCCCGACGGGGTCGAGCTCCGCTGGCGCCAGCTCGGCGTCAAGGGCCTGATCTCCGACCCGCAGCTGCCCTTCTTCATCCAGTGGGACGACCCGTCCCTGCACCCCTCCACGGCGGCGCACACCCACGTCACCATCGACGGGCTGCAGATCGCCGGCGACCCGGCGCGGGTCCGGGACTGGCTCGACCTCCCGGTGGACCAGACGTCCTCGGTCATCGACTTCACCTTCGTCGCGCCGCACGGCACCCCCGGGCTGCTGGCGGTCACCTTCGACACCCCGAGTGGCAAGGTCACCGTCTGACCGTCTGACCGTCTGACCGTCTGACCGTCTGACTGCACGACCCTCGGGCGTCTACGTCATCGAGACGAGTCCGGGGAGCGGGGCCGCGCCTAGCGTGGAGGGACGTCTGGCCCCGACCGCTGGAAGCTGCCATGGCACGTCCACTCCTGCTTGCCGTCGATGCAGACCCCGAGTCGCTGTCCCGCATTGAGGCACACCTGCAACGCCGGTTCGGGGCCGAGTACCGCGTGCGCGGCGAGCTGGGCGCGCCGGAGGCGACGGTCCAGCTGGAGGCGGCCCGGGACCGCGGTGAACCAGTGGTCGCCGTCCTCGCCGACCAGTGGCTCGGGGAGACCTCCGGCGCCGAGCTGCTCGGACGGGTGCGGACCATGCACCCGGATGCCCGGCGCGCCCTGCTCGTGCGGTGGGGCGCCTGGTCGGACCGCCCCACGGCTGACGCGATCCTGCGGGCGATGTCCGTCGGCGACATCAACTACTACGTCCTCAAGCCCTGGTCCGACCACGACGAGCTGTTCAGCCGCACCATCGGCGAGTTCGTCCACGAGTGGTCCCGCACGGTGGTCTCCCCGGAGCGTGAGGTCGTCGTCGTCGCCGAGCGGCGGGCGCCGCGGGGGCACGGTATACGCAGCCTGCTCACCCGGAACGGCATCCCCCACACCTACCTCGAGCGGGGCTCCCCGGGCGCGATCACCGCGCTGCGGCAGGTCGGGGTCCGCGACCCTGAGGACCTCACCGGACCCGTCGTCGTGTGGATGCCGGCGATCGGTGGCGCGGTGCTGCTCGACCCGACGGACGCCGAGCTGTGCGAGGCCTGGGGCATCCGCACGACCCTGGACGACGACAGCCGCGACTTCGACGTCGTCGTGGTCGGCGCCGGCCCGGCGGGACTGGCGGCCTCCGTCTACGCCTCCTCCGAGGGCCTGCGCGTCCTGGTCGTCGAGCGCGACTCCCTGGGCGGCCAGGCCGGATCGAGCTCGCTCATCCGCAACTACCTGGGCTTCTCGCGAGGGCTCAGCGGGGCCGAGCTGGCCCAGCGCGGCTACCAGCAGGCCTGGGTGTTCGGCGCGCACTTCCTGCTGACCCGAGAAGTCCTGGAGGTCCGGGAGTCGGCCGGCGGATTCGACGTGGAGATCAGCGGGGTGGGGGCGGTGCATGCCAGCACCGTGGTCCTGGCCAGCGGGGTGTCGTACCGTCGCCTCGGCATCGAGCCGCTCGAGGCGCTCAGCGGGGCGGGCGTCTACTACGGCGCGAGCGTCTCGGAGGCCCAGGGCCTCACCGGACTGCGCGTGGTGGTGCTGGGTGGCGGGAACTCGGCCGGGCAGGCGGTGCTCCACCTTGCCAGGTATGCCGCGCACGTGCGCCTCGTCGTGTGGTCGGCGTCTCTCGGGGAGGGGATGTCGCAGTACCTCGTCGGCGAGATCGAGCAGAACTCCACGATCACCGTGCACACCGAGAGCGAGGTGTCCGGGGGTGGCGGCGACGGCTGGCTCGACCACGTCGTGGTTCGCGACCGCTCGACCGGCGAGGAGGAGCGCGTCGATGCCGACGGGCTCTTCGTCATGATCGGCGCCGAGCCTCGCACGGACTGGCTGCCGGAGCGCGTGCACCGCAACAAGGGGTTCGTGGTGTGCGGCACCGACGCGATGGGACCTCAGGGGTGGCCGCTCGAGCGACCGCCCATGCCGTACGAGACGACCCTGCCGGGGTTCTTCGCCGTGGGTGACGTCCGTGACGGCTCGGTCAAGCGCGTGGCGTCCGCGGTCGGTGAGGGCTCGGTCGTCGTGTCCCAGTTGCACCAGTACCTCGCGCAGGCGCGTGCCGCAGGTGCCGGGCCGTGACAGCCACGTCGGGCCGGGACCGCCCGCCCACCCCCGGGATGACCGTCCTGCTGGGGGTGCTGGCGGCGTGCGTCCCGCTGGGCGGGTTGGTGCTGCTGCGTCGGCGACCGTCGCTGGACCTGACCTGGGAACACCACCCGTCGCACTTCTGGCTGGTCCTCGGCGCGGGCGTCCTCAGCGCCATGGTCGCCTATGGCACAGGAGTCGCCGCCACGCGTCGCGGCGACGCACGGGTCCTGTTGGTCTCGCTGAGCTTCCTCGCTGCCGCAGGTTTCCTCGGTCTGCACGCGCTCGCCACGCCAGGGGTCCTGGTGACCCATCCGAACGCCGGGTTCATGGTGGCGACGCCAGTCGGGCTCGGCATCGCCTCGGTGTTCGCCGCCTGGTCCACGGCTCCCCTCGACGGACCGCCCGGGGTGCGGGTGATCGTGCGGGCCACGGCCCTGCGCGCGATCCTGAGCGGCGTCATGGTGCTCTGGGCGGTCGCCTCGCTGGCGAGCCTGCCTCCGCTCGACGCCCACACCGCGCCCGAGCGCGCCTCAGGACCGCTCGTCGCCCTCGCCGTGGTGTCGATCGGCCTGTACGCCTGGACCGCGCTGCACTACCTCGCACTGTGGCGCCGACGTCGGGGGACGATGCCGCTGGCCGTGGCGGCGGCGGTCGTGCTGCTCGCCGAGGCGATGGTGGCGCTGGTGTTCGCCCCCAACTGGCGGCTCAGCTGGTGGGAGTGGCACGTGCTGATGCTGGGCGCCTTCGCCCTCGTGGCGTGGGGGGCGCAGCGGCAGTGGCACGAGGAGCGGTTCGCCGGTCTGTACCTCGACCAGACGACCTCGGGCAGACGCGTGATGAGCATCCTGTTCGCCGACCTCCAGGGCTTCACGACGTTCTCCGAGACGCACGAGCCCCAGGAGGTCACGGCGATGCTGAACACCTACTTCGAGGTGGCCATCCCGCCGGTCGTCAGGGCACACGGCGGCGACATCGACCGGATCATCGGCGACGCGATCATGGCCACGTTCAACCGCCGGGGCGACCAACCCGACCACGCCCGTCGTGCGGCGGCGGCAGCCCTGGAGATGCAGGAAGCCACCGCGAGGGTGGCGGCCGAGCACCCGGGCTGGCCCCGCTTCCGCGCAGGGGTCAACACGGGCGAGGTCTCGGTCAGCCTGCTGGGTGCCGGCGGAGGACGGACGCACACGGTCATCGGCGACGCGGTCAACACCGCCTCCCGACTCGAGGGCAAGGCACCCGTCGGGGGCGTCGCGGTCAGCGCCGCCACCCGTGACCTGCTGCCCGGCGCACGGACCGAGCCGCTCGGGTCCCTGGAGCTCAAGGGCAAGGCAGAGGCCATCGAGGCCTTCGTGCTGCTCTCGCTCTAGGACCCGGTCCCCTCGCGGGCGGCCTTGCCGTCCGTGATCTCGGGGACGAGCGCCTGCACCTGTGGCAGCTGGGCCAGCGCGTTGACCACCGCCGAGAACACGACGAAGGCCACGGCCCAGCCGTGATGGCCGGCTGCCCACAGTCCGGCACCGGCCAGCCCGAACACCAGCACCTTGGCCACCGGGCGCACGACCGGGCCACTCCGAGGCGCCTTGGGTGACGCGAACGTCCACCACGCCACGACCACGAGTAGCGGACACGCGATCGCCAGCGGCGGCCCACCCGCGTGGTGGCCCCAGACCGCGGCCGCCGCTGCAGCGAGCACCTCGTCGACGAAAACCAGTGCCAGGACGAGCCAACCGAGAGCCTTCACGTCACCTCCGAGTGGTGTGCCCGCGTGGGCAGTGAGGTATGCCGTGCCGTCACCGTGCGGTGACCACGCGGCATACGGGTCAGTCGAGGTAGTCGACCAGCGCGGGAGCCGCGCCGATGTAGCTCTGGGGGGTCATCTCGGCGAGGCGCTTCGCGACGTCGTCGGGCAGCCCGAGGCCGGCCACGAACTCGCGCAGGTCGTCGCCGGTGATGCGACGGCCCCGGGTGAGCTCCTTGAGGCGTTCGTAGGGGTTCTCCATGCCGGCGACACCCTGGGCGCCGAGCGCGCGCATGGCCGACTGGATCGGTTCGCCGAGGACCTCCCAGTTGGAGTCGAGGTCGGCGGCCATCGCGGCGGGGACGGCATCGAGCCCGGCCAGCCCGCGCGCGGCGTTGTCGATGGCGAGAAGGGAGTGCCCGAACGCGACGCCGATGTTGCGCTGCATCGAGGAGTCGGTGAGGTCGCGCTGCAGCCGGCTGTTGACCAGGGTCGACGAGAGCACGTCGAACAACGCGTTGCTGACTTCGAGGTTGGCCTCGGCGTTCTCGAAGCGGATCGGGTTGACCTTGTGCGGCATGGTGCTCGACCCGACGGTGCCCTGGCCGCGGACCTGCGCGAAGTAGCCGAGCGAGATGTAGGTCCAGACGTCGGTGCACAGGTTGTGCAGGATCCGGTTGAACCGGGCGATGTCGGCGTAGAGCTCGGCCTGCCAGTCGTGTGACTCGATCTGGGTGGTGAGCGGATTCCACTGCAGCCCAAGGGATTCGACGAACTCACGGCTCAGCGTCGGCCAGTCGGCGTCGGGCACGGCCGCGAGGTGGGCGCCGTAGGTGCCCGTGGCGCCGTTGAGCTTGCCGAGGAACTCGGCAGTCCCGATCCTCCGCAGCTGGCGCCCGAGCCGGTGGGCCAGCACCGCCAGCTCCTTGCCCATCGTGGTGGGCGTGGCGGGCTGTCCGTGGGTGTGCGCGAGGAGCGGAACGTCGCGCAGGTCGGAGGCCATGGTCGCGACCGACTCGACGAGCTCGGTGGCGCGGGGCAGCCAGACGTCGCCGACCGCCCCCTTGACCATGAGCGCATAGGACAGGTTGTTGATGTCCTCGCTGGTGCAGCAGAAGTGGATCAGCTCGGCGAGACCGCGGTCCTCGTCACCGGGGGCAATGGCGGTGAGGCGGCGCTTGAGGAAGTACTCGACCGCCTTGACGTCGTGCTGCGTCTCGCTCTCGATCTGGGCGAGCTCGGCGATCTCGTCGGCGCCGAAGTCCTCGACGACCTGGCGCAGCCGCTGCTGCTCGTCGTCGGTGAGCGCGCGGACGCCGGGGACGACCTGGTGCGTGGTGAGGAAGATCAGCCACTCGACCTCGACCCGCACCCGCTCCCGGTTGAGCGCCGGTTCGGACAGGTGGTCGACGAGGGCCGCCACCACACCGCGGTAGCGACCGTCGAGGGCGCCCAGCGCAATGGGAGGGGTCGCGTCAGCAAGCGAAGCCATGACCCACAGTCTCCCAGAGTGCGGACCCACCTCAGGACACCGGTATGCCGCGTGCTGACGCGCCCGCGCGGGTGCCCGCCACGCGGCATACCGTGAACACCATGCGATTCACCACGCTCGGACCCAGCGGCACCGTCGTCTCCACCCAGTGCCTCGGCACCATGACCTTCGGTGCGGAGGCGGACGAGGCGACCTCCGGCACGATCCTGGAGGCGTTCGTCGAGGCGGGTGGCAACTTCGTGGACACGGCCGACGTCTACGCCGAGGACGGCGAGTCCGAGGCGATCATCGGCCGCTGGCTCAAGGCCCACCCCGAGGACGCGCGCAACCTCGTCGTCGCCACCAAGGGACGCTTCGGCATGGGTGGCGGACCCAACGACCTGGGGCTCTCGCGCCGCCACCTGCGCCAGGCGCTCGACGACTCGCTGCGGCGCCTCGACGTCGAGCACATCGACCTCTACCAGATGCACGCCTGGGACGCGCTGACCCCGATCGAGGAGACCCTGCGGTTCCTCGACGACGCGGTCAGCGCAGGCAAGATCTCCTACTACGGGTTCTCCAACTACCTCGGCTGGCAGGTGACCAAGGCCGTGTTCACGGCCCGCGAGCACGGGTGGACCGCCCCGGTGACCCTGCAGCCGCAGTACAACCTGCTGGTGCGCGACATCGAGCACGAGGTCGTCCCTGCCTGCCTGGACGCAGGGCTGGGGCTGCTGCCGTGGTCACCGCTCGCGGGTGGCTGGTTGACCGGCAAGTACCAGCGCGACACGACCCCGACCGGGGAGTCGCGGCTCGGCGACGACCCGACGCGAGGCATGGAGGCGTGGGGACCGCGCAACGCCCAGGAGCGCACGTGGGCCGTCATCGAAGCGGTCGGTCAGGTCGCCGCGGAGCTCGACGTGAGCTCCGCGCAGGTCGCCCTCGCGTGGGTCGCCGCGCAGCCCGCCGTCACCTCGGTGATCCTCGGCGCCCGGACCGTCGAGCAGCTCGGCGACAACCTCGCGGCGGCCGACCTCGAGCTCAGCCGCGAACACATCGAGCGGCTGTCCTCGGTCAGCGCCCCCCAGATGGACGACTACCCGTACGGCGCGGCCGGCGTCGACCAGCGGCACCGGGGACTGACCGGCTGAGAGCTCGTCTGCTCAGGCGAACCCGTGGCGGTCCAGCGCCGGCACCAGCTCGTCCTCCTCGGAGGAGAGGTGGTCGAGCAGGGTCTGGGTCAGCCGGTCCACGACGCGTTGCAGCTCGGCCGTCCCGGAAGCCCCGGACACCAGTCCGACGAGCACGTCGTCCAGCTGCTCGAGCACGTCGTGGATGACCAGGTGCTCGGCCTCGAGCCGGTCGAGCACGGGGGTGAGGGCCGGCTCGCTACGCCTCAGGTGCGGGAACACCGAGCGGTCCTCGAGCGTGTGGTGCCCGGTGACGAACCGGCAGTACTGCGCGCAGTAGGCCCCGAGCGTCCAGTTGTTCTGCCGCATCGTCAGCTCGTTGATCGCGTTCCGTGCGCGATGCGCCTGCTCCTCCCCGGCGACCACCTGCTCGACGATGTCGCGCAGCCGGCTGAGCTCGGCGCGCAGGCCGTCGTGCACCTCGACGAGGTGGGCGCCGGCTCCCGAGGACCGTTGCGCTGCATCATCTTCGGTATGCCGGGTGGTCGCCGCCGCGTCCCCCCTCACCTCGATCGGTCGGTTGAAGGCCGTGGGCGCCGTGGCGCGGCGGGTGCGTTCGGCCTCGACGAGCTCGCGCGTGGCTGGTGCCAACTCGGTCGCGAAGCGCTGGACGTCCGTCAGGGAGGACACCGGCGCGATGAACGTGCTCATGCCTTCCTCGAGCGCCAGCTCGGCCAGCAGCTCGGGCGAGGCCTTCCGACTGACGTTGTAGAGCCGGCGGATCGCAGCCGGGTCCCGGCCGGCCTTGCGGGCGGCGTCGTCGATCGTCTGGTTCATGGCGCGCAGGGCCGACGGCGCGGCATACCCCATGCTCGGGAGCCAGCCATCTGCCACGGTGCCGGTGAGGCGGAGCATCCGCGGCTTGAGGGCACCCAGCCAGATCTCGACCGGGTGCGCAGGAGCCGGCCCGGGATGAAGTCCCACGACCCGGTGGTGCTCCCCCTCGACACGCACCGAAGGTGCTCCTTCGCCGGCCCAGACCTCCCGGATGACGGCGATCGCCTCGGTCAGGGCCTCGACCGACTCGCCGGGGGTCAGGCGGGTGCCTCCGGCGGCGACGATGGCGTCCCAGAAGGCACCCGTCCCGAGGCCCAGCTCGACGCGCCCTCCGCTGAGCCGGTCCAGCGTCGCGACGCTGCGGGCCAGCACGACCGGTGGGCGCAGCGGCAGGTTGGCGACGTTGAGGGCGACGCGCACCGAGGTGGTGCGGGCGGCGATGACCGACAGCAGCGTCCAGGCGTCGAGGTGCTTGGCCTGGTAGGGGTGGTCCTGGATGGTGACCAGGTCGAGTCCGGCGACGTCCGCCGCCTCACTCATCGCGAGGACGAGGTCGGCGGCGTCAGCGTCGGGAGTCGGGAAGATCCCGAACTGGAGGTCGTGCCCGTAGTCGRTCATCGCGTTCCTCAGCTGGTCGGCCCGGTGATGGGCTCACCGTAGGCGGCCGGTCGCTCGTAGTCGCCCAGGACCTCGGCCAGGGCGAGGTGCGCGCGGGCGTCGTCGTGCCGGGCCTGGCGCTGCAGCGTGCGGCCGAGCAGCAGGTGCACGTAACCGTCGTCAGGCGCCTCCTCGACGAGTCGGCGCAGCACCGTCTCGGCGCGCCCCAGCTGGGCCGACCCGAAGTAGGCGCGGGCCAGCAGGATTCGCAGGTCCGCCGTCCCGTGCATGGGCTCGGTGCTGCCGGCCTCATCGACGAGCTCGCGCAGGGCACCGGCGGCGGCGCTGAAGTCACCGCGGTCGAACAGGCCGCGAGCCCAGTCGAGCCGGAGGGTGAAGGGAGTGCTGGTCGTCGTCACGCCCGGTCAACACTAGTTCGATATTCAACTATTCCGAGCGAGCTCGCGGGCGACGTACTCCACCACACCGTCCGCGGCAGCCACCACCTCGGCGTAGGTCTGGTCGAACGAGGAGTCGTCGCCGTACCAGGGGTCGTCCATGTCGAGCGCTCCGGCGCGCTCGGCCTCCGGGTCGAACGAGCGGAACAGCCTGATCTTGGCTCGCTGCTCCCCGGTACGGGCCAGCCTGGTCAGCTCGCGCAGGTGCCCGGCGTCCGCGGCCAGGACGAGGTCCACCTCCGACAGCCAGGAAGCCTCGAACCTGCGAGCGACGTGGTCTCGTCCTCCGAAGTCGTCGTGGCCGTTGCGCGCGAGCACCGACAGGGTCCGCGGGTCGGCGGGACTCCCCACCTCCCACGAGTGCGTGCCTGCCGAGTCGACGACGACGGCGTCCCCGAGGCCGGCCTCCTCGAACCGCTCGCGCAGCACGAACTCGCCCATCGGGGAGCGGCAGATGTTGCCGGTGCAGACGACGGTGACTCGGTAGGGACGCTGGGCTGCCCGCTGCTGTGCCATGCGTCCATTCAACGACATCGACCTGGGCCGGTTGCGACTCGCCCGACGTCCGTCAGCCGACGTCCGCGGGCAGGTGCGTCTGCGTGCGGGCCGCATAGGCGACACGCAGTGCCTGGCGTGCGCGATATGAGAGCGCCCTCAAGCCTGTAGGCGTCGTGCCGAGCATGCTCGCGGCCTCGGCGACGCTGAGCTCCTGCACGTGGGTGAGCAGCAGCACCTCACGCCAGCGCGGAGGCAGGGCGTGGAGAGCCGTGCGCAGCTCGTCGTGCAGCTCCTGGGTCAGGACATCGTGCTCCACTCCCGGACGCGGGTCGGGAACCGCGAGCAGCGTCTCGTCCGCAGCGACCGCGGGCGCGTAGCGGTGGCTGCGCCGCCGGGTGTGCGCGGCGGACAGGTTGCGGACGGTCACGGCCAGGTAGGCCATTGCGTTGTCGTCGGGTCCGTGGCCGTTCGCCAGCGCTTCGAGCATCTTGGCGAAGGCTTCGGAGACCAGGTCCTGTGCGGAGTAGTCGGGGAAGGCGCGGCGCCGAGCGATCCGGGTCAGGGCCGCCTGGTGGCGGGAGTACAGCTCGGCAACGGCTCTGGTGTCACCGTGGCGGGCGGCGGACAGTAGGGGCGCATCGGAGGGAAGGGGCTGCGCCGGCGGGTGAGAAGGGGCCTCCGGGCGAGAAGGGGCATCGGCGCAAGGGGGTGCGTAGGCGGGCATGGCGGGGTGGCTCCAGGTGGTCGGTCAGGTGGGTCGCGGCTCGCGGACCCTGACTGAGCCGGGCCGGGAGTGACTGGTCAACAGCCCTGCGTGGTCGAGCCACCTGTTGCCTGCTGCCGTCGATCGCCGCACAAAAAATCGGTGCACGAAGAGGCTGACATCGCGCCCCGCTGCCCACCTTGGGCGCTCGTACAGAAATCCTTGGAGGCGGTTGTCCTCAGCGCCAAGGAGCCAGGGGTTGTTCAGTACATCGAAGACATTTCGCCCCGCACTGTCGTGGTCTGACGGTGCGACACCGTGGGTCAGTCCGCGCTGTCGACGGCGTCCGCCAGTTCGTTGCTGGCCACTCGCAGGGCGAGCCAGAGCCGGACGTGGGGGTCCTCGAGGTCGATGCGGAACTCGTCGACGAGGCGGGCCAGGCGGTAGCGGACGGTGTTCTTGTGGACGTGGAGAAGGGCCGCCATCGCGGAGACGTTGCCATTGGTCGCGGAGTAGGCCCGCAAGGTCTGGAGGTAGTCCGTCTGGCGCTCGCGGTCGTGCGCGCTGATGGTCGCGACCGCATCGCCCTCGCCGAGTGCATTGTCGGCGATGAACCCGTGGATCTTCAGGATGTTCAGCGGGATGCGGTGGTCCTCGAACAGCGCTACCGACCCGACCGGGCCCGTGCCCCGAGCGCCGGAGGTCGCCGACGCCCGCCGCCACAGGTAGGCCAGGGTGTCCATCGCCTCCCTCCTCGATGTTGGTAGGGCATCGACCGAGGTCGAGACGCTCCCCACTGCCGCGACCATCGGAAACGAGCTGATGGTGTGGGAGTGGGACGCGACCTCCTGCAGGATGCGACGGTGCATGGTGCGGGCACCCTCCCCCGAGCCGGTCAGCACGGCATACACGGTCGAGTCGATCAGCGCGGTGGTGCTCTGGTGGACGTAGACGTCGCAGACGGTGGAGACCAGGTGGAGGAGGCGGTGTGTCTCCCGCGCCAGGTCCAACCGTGCCGGCTGCGGCCGGACGACCGCGAAGGCCGCGACGGCAAGACCGCCTCCGGGGCTGAGCCCCAGCTGGGCCGCTGCGAAGGCGGCGTGATCGGGATCCTCCGTGAGGGTCCGCAGGAGGTCGCCGTTGCGCCGCTCGCCGAAGTCGGACGCGGACCGGGCGTGGAGCATGTGCAGGCCGATCAAGGGAGCGATCCGGTCCAGTGCCGCGAGAGCTTCGGCACGGTCCGCCTCACCCGGGTCGATCAGCCACACCGACCCCAGCAGCTCACCGCCAGCCCGGACCGCGAGGGCGAGTCGGTCGGAACCACCCTCGTCCAGCGGGATGTGGACGGCTCGGGTCGAGGCGTAGACGACCTTGTAGTCGGGGTCTTGTGCCGGTGGGGTCGGCTCCTGGAGAGCGAGGGTGGTCGCCCGCCGTAGCTCGTCGATCTCCTGCCCCGGGAGGGTGGAGTAGCCGACGATCTGCCCGAAGGGGTCGACGATGCTGGCGGCAGCTCCTGTCATCGAGGCGATCGTGTTGGCGAAGGCATAGAGGTCGCCGAGTCGGGCCCCCGAGACCGAGTTGGCCGCGGCGCCCCTGACGGAGGCCCGGGCGACGTTCGCGAGGCTCGACCAGTCGGCCGAGTCCGGCGCGACGAGCACCGCGAGGTCGTGGCGGACGCCTGCCTCCCGGAGCTGCTCGATCGATGCGCCGTGTGCCTTCACGATGACGCCGGCCGCGTTGCTCTCGGCAGCCCGGTGGAGCAGCTGGTCGAAGTCCGGGGTGGCGACCGCGATGCCCACCGCCACGATGATCCGGTCGCCGACGTTGCTCCAAGCGTCCAACGCGTCGTACATGAGCACATCGGAGACCAGGTGATCGAGGCTGTCCGTCGTGGGATTGGCATGCACCAGCTCGGCGTTCGTGAGCTCGAGGAAATCAGCAAGCCGCACGACCTGCGCGTCAGCCTGGTCCGGCCCGTGGGTGCCCTCGTCCACTCTTGGACGTTATCACCAGCGCACTTCCGTTCTTCTGGTCTTTCCTCCATGCCGTCCGGCCGTGGTCTAGGCCACGATATGACCCATCCGGGCTCGGCGAGGGTCGCCGAGGACGGAGGCATCCCGGTCAGCCAGGACGGAGGCAGGGTGAGGCCCAGTGACATCAGGGCGCTGGCATCGGTTCCGCGGCCAGCCACCACGCCGTCAGAGCGCTTGTCCCGCAGGTACTTCAGCGTCGAGGACATGGCGCGCTCTGCCCGCCGGCGCCTGCCCGGCAGTGTCTTCGACTACCTCGAGGGTGGCGCTGAGGACGAGGTGTCGCTGCGGCGCAACCGCGCCTCGTTCGACGACTGGACGTTCCTGCCCCGCTGGGGCTCGGTGGCGGACCTCGACCTGGGCTCACGCCTCCTCGGTCGCCCGGTCGCCCTGCCCCTCACCCTCTCCCCGACGGGCGGCACCCGGCTCTTCCATCCCGACGGCGAGATCGGGGCCGCCCGCGCCGCCCGCGACGCGGGAATCCCCTTTGGCCTGGCCCACCTCAGCACCACCGCGATGGAGTCGGTCAGTGCGGCGGCCCCGGACCTGCGGCGGTGGTTCAACCTCGAGCCCTCGACCGACAAGGTCGCCCTCCAGGCCCTTCTGGACCGGGTCTCGCGGGCAGGCTACGAGGCCCTGCTCGTCAATGTGGACTGCCGGGCCATCGGGCACCGCGAACGCGACTACCGCAACGGCTTCACGGCACCCCCTTCCATCAAGCCGAAGACGCTCGTGGAGGGCGCCCTGCACCCGGCATGGAGCCTGGGCTTCCTGCGGCAGGACGCGATCGCCTTCCCGAACCTTGACGCCACGATTCCGAAGGGTCCGCTGGCCAGCTCGCCGTCGATGTGGCGCACCCTTCTCACCGGCAGCTACGAACCCACGGACTGGACCGACATCGCCGACCTCCGGTCCCGCTGGGCGGGTCCCATCGTCCTCAAGGGCTGCGTGAACTCAGCCGATGCGGTCCACGCCGCCGACCTCGGCATCGACGCGATCCAGGTCAGCAACCACGGCGGACGACAGCTCGACCACATGGCCTCGCCCCTCGACGTCCTCCCGGAGATCGTGGAGGCGACCGCCGGCCGGGTCGAGATCATCGTCGACGGGGGCATCCGGCGCGGGTCCGACATCGTCAAGGCGATCGCGCTGGGCGCCACCGCGTGCTCGATCGGCCGCCCCTACCTCTACGGGTTGGCCGTGGCCGGGCACGCGGGAGTGGCCCACGTCCTGCGACTCCTCAGCGAGGAGATGACCCGCACCATGATGCTGCTCGGCGTCTCGTCGGTCGACGAGCTGCGCGAGGGGGGGCCAGAGCTGCTCAGGCACCGCGGCGCCTTCGCTGGTCAGTCGGGGTAACCCAGCGGGTTGCCGCGCTGCCACCGCCACTGGTCGGCGCACATGTCCTCGATGGTGCGGGTGGCCTTCCACCCGAGCTCGCGCTCGGCGCGGGACGGGTCGGCGTAGGAGGCGGCGATGTCGCCGGCCCGCCGTTCGACGACCTCGTAGGGGAGCTCGTGACCGCAGGCCTTCTCGAAGGCGCGCAGCACCTCGAGCACCGACGTCCCGTGACCGGTGCCGAGGTTCCAGGTCGAGACCCGCTCGTCGGTGCTGCCGAGCTTGGTCAGTGCCGCGAGGTGACCGGCGGCGAGGTCCTCGACGTGGATGTAGTCGCGCAGGGCCGTCCCGTCCGGGGTGTCGTAGTCGCCACCGAAGACGTTGAGCTTCGCCAGCTTGCCGACGGCGACCTGCGCGATGAACGGCATCAGGTTGTTGGGGATGCCCTGCGGGTCCTCGCCGATGGTCCCCGACACGTGGGCGCCGACCGGGTTGAAGTAGCGCAGCAACGCGATCCGCCACCGCTCGTCCGTGACGGCGACGTCGCGCAGCACCTGCTCGATCATCACCTTGGTCCAGCCGTAGGGGTTGGTCGCCGAGGTCGGGTACTCCTCCTTCATCGGCACCGGGGCGTTGTCGCCGTAGACGGTGGCGGAGGAGGAGAACACCAGGCGGTGGCAGCCGTGCCGATGCATCGCGCGCACCAGGGCGAAGGTCGAGTCGAGGTTGTTCTGGTAGTACTCCAGCGGCACGTCCACGCTCTCGCCCACCGCCTTGAGCCCGGCGAAGTGGATCACCGCGTCGAACTGCCGCGCGGCGAAGAGCGACTCGATCTTGTCGCGGTCGGTCAGGTCGAAGGCGTGCACCTCCAGGTGCGCTCCGGTCAACGACTCCAGCCGCCCCACCACGGTGGGCTTGGCGTTGGAGAAGTTGTCGACGACGACGACTTCGTGGCCTGCCGCCACGAGCTGGACGACGGTGTGGGATCCGATGTAGCCGGCACCGCCGGTGACGAGGACGCGCATGGACCTACCGTATGCCGCGCGGCGGGTTCCCAGCGCGCGCCGCCACCACGTGGGCGGCATACCGGCGTGTGGCTAGGGCTGTCCCTCCGGGAGCGGGTCCGGGGGCGGGAACGCGGACCGCAGCGCGCGCGAGCGTCCGCGGAACTCCGCGACCACGGCACCGTCGGACTCGCGCGTCACCGTGACGTCGGTGATCCCGCTGCGTCCGTAGGCCGTCCGCACTCGGCCGTCCGCGACGAGGACCTCGCCCAGGCGGGCGGAGGTGACGAAGGTGATGTCCGCCCCCGCCGCCACGGTCAACGCACCGCGGCTGTTGCACGCCAGCGCGAACGTCGAGTCGGCGAGGGTGAACAGGTATCCCCCGTGGGCGATGTCGTGACCGTTGACCATCTCGGCGGTGACCGTCATGCGCACCACCGCGTGGTCGACCTCGATGACGGTCGCCTCCATGCCGAGGGCCCGGGAAGCTTCGTCGTCCTCCCACATCTGCAGGACGTGCGTGAGGTCCGGGGTCCCTCGTGCTGCCTCCTCGTGCATGGTCCGGAGTCTGGCAGAGGAGAAGGGGCCAGGCRTCACCCTTTCGCTCCTGCCCCGTCCCTTAGCAGTGACTTCCTCGCAGATGCCCGCCGCCACCGCAGCCTCGTCGGTCCAGTGAACCGGCGCCTCCTCGCGGCGGGCACGGTCCTTGCCATCGCGGCCGGACTCGCTACGGCGTTCACGCTCGGCCGCCGCCCAGATGCCGGAGCGACTGACTCCGGTGCTCGGACGACCTCACCAGCCGGAGTCGCGCGCACCAGCGTCCGACCGGGCGAGGGTGCCGCGGCGGTCGCTGCGAACGGCTTCACCCCCATTGCGTTTCCCGCGACCTGCAAGGGCGCCGTCGCGGCCATTGCCTCGGCGGAGCAGATGCTTCCCGTGTTGGGTGCGGTCAAGGGAGTCACCGACGAGCAGTGGCGGCTGACGATCGAGCGGGTCTACGGCAAAGGCACTCCCACCGCGACGTACTACAACGGCATCGTCCGCAGGGCCGCCACCGACGCCTCCATCCAACGGGTCACGCGAGACCGCCTCCCCGGGCTGGACATGACGACGCATCCGGAGTGGGGAGGGTTCAGGTTCGTCGCGTGCCAGCCCGGTCACTCGGTCACCGTCGAGCTGCTCGCCTGCTACCGGCTGGTCGCCGATCGCCACACCGCGTGTTACGCCGAGGCTCGGCAGGCCCGATGGGCCGGTGATCCCGGAGACTGGGTCATTCACCAGTACCAGGCAGCCGAGGACGTCGTGGCGCCGGCTCTCAGGGAACGCATCGACAACGAGGCAGACGAACTGTCGGGATCGGCGCCGCCCGCCCGACTGCGGGGTGAGTGGCTGAGAGCGCTGGGCGCGGGGTGGCAGGAGTTCTCCAACGCGCCGAAGTAGCCGGCGCGACACGACGCAACGGGAGGTGTGCCGCGGTGGGGGG
>NZ_JBFUEP010000051.1:0-30897 GCF_056403895.1 Pedococcus sp. P2_E5 | reverse complement strand
TCGACCGGTACCGCTGCGGGTGACTCGACCTCGGGTCAGGACGCGACGGGTGGTGGCAACCAGGTCAGCGCTCCGGCGGCGGCTCCGGTGTCCGCCAGTGGCAATGCCGTCTCGGTGCTGGGGGACTCCTCGTCCTCGGGCTCGACGGCGCCGGCTCCGGCCGGTTCGTCGACCGGTACCGCTGCGGGTGACTCGACCTCGGGTCAGGACGCGACGGGTGGTGGCAACCAGGTCAGCGCTCCGGCGGCGGCTCCGGTGTCCGCCAGTGGCAATGCCGTCTCGGTGCTGGGGGACTCCAGCACCACTGGGAGCACCGGCGCAGGTCCCGTGACGCCCGTTGGCTCGGGTCCGGGCGCACCGGGAAACCCCGGCACCTCCATCGGTGGTGAGCTGCCGCCTGGTGGCGCCACCGGCACCGGCGACAGCGGGGGCGCCGCCTCCGCCGACGCTCCGGCCGCGTCGGCGTTGCCATCGCTGTTCTCAGCGGCGCAGGCAGAGGCTTCTCTGGCCATGACCGGCAGTGACAGCTGGCCGTTGCTGTTGCTGGCCCTGCTGCTGCTCCTCGTCGGGGCAGCGTCGAGGATCACGAGTCGGCGTCTGGTCGCCGTGACGTGACACGGCGGAACGGACGGACCGCGCACTCGTCGCGGTCCGTCCCTTCCCCGTGCGCGCGGCTGCGCCTCACACTGGAGGGGTGACGCCTGAACGCCTGCGCGACCTGCCCAACCTCGGGCCGGCGAGTGAGGCGATGCTGCTCGCAGCAGGCATCGCGACGCCGGACGACCTCGATCGCCTGGGTCCCGTCGAGGCCTACCTCAGGGCAGTCCATGCGGGGGCTCCGCGACACACGATGCTGTTGTGGTCCCTGGACGCGGCACTGCTCGGCGTCGACTGGCGTGACGTGCCGCTGGAGCGGCGGCGTGAGGTCAGTGCCCAGGCAGACCGCGCGTTCGGCGCCCCGCCTGGTGCCGGACGCCACTGACCGACGGAGACAGCTGACCAGTGCTGCACCAGGCGCGGGCCCGTGGCGCTGATCCGTGGGACGCCTGTCCGTCGCCTCGGACTTCACCTATACTCGAACACATGTTCGAATCATGCGCGGTCGTGGATGCCCACGTCAGCCCGCCGCGCTGACCCGGGCCGCCGCCTCATCCCGGGCCCGCAGGTCCAGAGGGGGCCCAGTGCGGCGGTGCCGCCGGGGTGGCCTCCACTGGTACCGCCGCCCGAGTCGAGTGGCTGGCAGGTGCCGGCGGTGTCGTGGTTGCTGGACTTCTGTCCGTCCGAGTACCGCCTGTATGCCGGGTGGCGTCGCCAGCCCGTCGCGTTGGCCTGGGTGACCACCCGGCACATCGACGCCCAGCTGGTGGCGATGCGCCAGGCCTATCGAGAGGTGCGGGTCGAGCTAGGCGACCACGTGACTGCCGAGGGTCTGGCGCAGGTGCTCGCCGACCTGGAGGCGGAGGGCGTCCGCCTGCTGGCGGCCCGACGCAGCGCCGGACTGGTCTACGACGCGCTCCAGGGCAAGCGCTACGTTCCGCGGCTCTGAGGTGGGCCCAGCGTCCAGCCGGGCACGGCGGCATACCGGTCGGCGGTGCAGGCCGGCTGGGCGCGCGGGACGGGGGTGCACGCACGCCCAGCCGGGGTACTGGGAGGTGGGCTTGAGCCCTTGACGCCAGCCTCCGTGGCGTCTGAGACAAAAGTAGCGCTGGAAGGTGACGAACAGGAGGGCTACCGGAATAGTGGTGCGCCGGGAGATCGTGGCGACCGCGCGAGGCTCGTCCAGAGAGGCAGGACCCTTGAGCGCCGAGCAGACGCCACGCCAACCGTGGCTCCACGACCTGTCGATCATCGTCCACGGCAACGCGACGGCGCTGTCCGCGGCGGACGGCGACCTGCGCCCCGACGCCGGCCACGGCTTGTTCGTCGACGACGTGCGAGTGCTCTCGCGCTTCGAGCTCACCGTGTCCGGGGAGACCCCGAGCGCCGTGGCGTCCGAGGCAGGCGGAGCCGTCGCTGAGTTCTTCGGGGCCGCCAGGGGACTGGGCGACGTGGGTGCCGACCCCACGGTCGAGATCCGCCGGTTGCGCAGCCTCGTCGACGGTGTGATGCGCGAGGACGTCACCGTCACCTCGCGTGCCGCAGACACCGTCCGGGCGGGCCTGCGGCTCGCGCTGGGGTCCGACGGGATTTCCATCGCCCAGGTGAAGTACGGACTCGTCGATGTTCCCGCGGTGCGCCCCGTTGCGGTGGAGGGCGGAAACGGTGCTGTCACCTTCAGCACCCCGCGTCACCTCACGACGGTCGACTTCGACCCAGCGCCCGCCTCGCTCGAGATCACGGCCGACAGGGTCGTCGTGGCGCACGAGGTCGTGGTGGAACCAGGGGAGAGCCGGCGGTTGCGGGTCACCATCACCCCCACCCGGACGGCTGCCTCGGAGTTCGACGCCGACCCGGGCAGTGACGGGGTCCACTGGGATGCCATCCGGGTCGTCGCGGACGAACAACGTCTCGCCCCGCTCGTGGCCCAGTCCGTCAACGACCTCCAGCACCTCCTGCTGCGTGACCCACTCCACCCGAACGACGTCTTTGCCGCGGCTGGATCACCGTGGTACCTCACGCTTTTCGGACGCGACTCGATCTGGGCTGCGCGAATGATGCTCCCGTTCGGCACCGAGCTCGCCGCCGGCACCCTGCGTGCTCTGGCCCGTCGCCAGGGGACGCGGCACGACCTCGACTCGTCGGAGCAACCCGGCAAGATCCCGCACGAGGTGCGCCGCACGGCCTACACGGGCTCGCCACGCAAGGGCGACCTGTCCCTGCCGCCGCTCTACTACGGCACCGTCGATGCCACTGCGCTCTGGGTGACCCTCCTCGTCGAGGCGTGGCGATGGGGGCTGCCAGAGACCGAGGTGCGCGTCCTGCTGCCGCACCTGCAGGCCGCCCTGGCCTGGCTGACCGGCGACGGGCAGCCCGACGACGACGGCTTCCTCACGTACCTCGACACCACCGGACACGGGCTGGCCAACCAGGGGTGGAAGGACTCCGGCGACTCGATGCGGATGCGGGACGGCCGCGTCGCCGATGCACCGATCGCGCTCGTCGAGGCCCAGGCGTATGCCGTGGAGGCCCTCCTCGCGGCCGCCGAGCTCCTCGACGCGCTGGGTGAGGCGGGTGCCGACCGGGCACGCACTGACGCGGGCGCCCTGCGCGACCGCATCCGGGCTGCGTTCTGGGTGGACCGCGACGCCGGGCGCTACCTCGCCATGGCCCTGGACGGCTCGGGAAAGCCGGTCGACGGGCTCGGGTCCAACATGGGCCACGCTCTGGGCACCGGTGCCCTCGACCCGGCCGAAGCCGCCGCCGTGGGCGGGACCGTCACAGGCCCGGAGCTGCTCGACGCCTTCGGGGTGCGCACCCTGGGCACCGGAAACGGCGGGTTCAACCCGATCGGCTACCACACGGGCTCGGTGTGGACCCACGACTCGGCGATCGTCGCGCTGGGACTGGCCAGGGAGGGCCTCACCGCGCAGGCCGCCCGCGTGGTGCAGGCTCTGGTGGCGTCCGGCGAGGCGTTCGACTACCGATGGCCCGAGCTGTACTCCGGGTTGCCCTTGGGTGGGGGCGGTGCCCACCAACACAGCCTCGGCCGGCCGTCGCCCTACCCTGCTTCCTGCCGTCCCCAGGCGTGGTCGGCGGCCTCGGCGGGCGCCCTCCTGACCGTCGCCCTGGGACTTCGCGCAGACCTGCCCGCCGGCGTCCTGCACGTCGACCCGATCCGGCCCACCCCGTTCGGCGCGCTGCACGTCGAGGGCCTGCGGCTCGGCGGGGCCGCGTTCGCGGTCACGGTGACGCGCGGCGGCGAGGTCGAGGTCACTGGAGTGCCGCAGGAGGTCGAGATCAGGCGGGGCGCATAGACTCGTGCGGTTCCCCTGCAGTGGAAGACCCCCTGTTTGATCACCACGGAAAGGACGGCGTGCGTGGGACTGCTCGAGACCATCAACGGCCCGGCCGATCTCAAGGCGTTGACGCCTGCCCAGCTCCCCAGGCTCGCCCAGGAGATCAGGGACTTCCTCGTCGAGTCCGTCTCCAAGACCGGTGGCCACCTCGGTCCCAACCTCGGCGTGGTCGAGCTGACCATCGCGCTGCACCGCGTCTTCGACAGCCCGCGGGACGCCATCGTCTTCGACACGGGGCACCAGTCCTACGTCCACAAGCTGCTCACCGGCCGTCACGACTTCAGCAAGCTCAAGAAGCAGGGCGGCCTGTCCGGCTACCCGAGCCGCGCCGAGTCCGAGCACGACGTCGTCGAGAACTCACACGCCTCCACCGCCCTGTCCTGGGCAGACGGCATCGCCAAGGCGAGGCGGCTGCGCGGCGAACGCGGGCGGCATACCGTCGCGGTGATCGGTGACGGGGCGCTCACGGGTGGGATGGCCTGGGAGGCGATCAACAACATCGCCGCAGACAAGGACCTGCCGCTGACCATCGTCGTCAACGACAACGAGCGGTCGTATGCGCCGACCATCGGCGGGCTGGCGGACCACCTGGCCACGCTGCGAACGACCCGCGGTTACGAGCGCTTCCTCGACTGGGGCAAGAACACCCTCAGCCGCACACCGGTCGTCGGGGGAGCGATGTACGAGACCCTCCACGGCGTGAAGAAGGGGATCAAGGACATCGTCGCCCCCCAGGGGATGTTCGAGGACCTCGGCCTCAAGTACCTCGGCCCTGTCGACGGCCACGACGAGCAGGCCGTCGAGTCCGCACTGCGGAGGGCGCGGGCCTTCGGTGGCCCGGTGCTCGTCCACGTCATCACCGAGAAGGGCCGCGGCTACGACCCGGCCCGGCAGCACGAGGGCGACCAGTGGCACGCCATCGGCAAGTTCAACCCCGAGACGGGGCTGCCGTTCGAGGTCAGCGGGAGGATCTGGACCGACGAGTTCAACGACGAGATGGTGGCCATCGGGAAGGAGCGCAAGGACGTCGTCGCCCTCACCGCCGCGATGCTCATCCCCGTCGGCCTCGACGGCTTCGCCGCCGCCTACCCGGAGCGCGTCTTCGACGTCGGCATCGCCGAGCAGCACGCCGTCACCATGGCGAGCGGCCTCGCGTATGCCGGCCTGCATCCGGTCGTGGCGGTGTACGCCACCTTCCTCAACCGGGCCTTCGACCAGCTGCTCATGGACTGCGCGCTGCATCGAGCCGGCGTCACGTTCGTCCTCGACCGCGCCGGCATCACCGGCAGCGACGGCGCCTCCCACAACGGCATGTGGGACATGACCATCGCCTCGGTCGTCCCCGGCCTGCGGCTCGCCGCTCCTCGTGACGGCGACCAGGTCAAGCGGCAGCTCCGCGAGGCGATCGACGTCACGGATGGTCCGACGGTGATCCGTTTCCCCAAGGGTGACGTCGGTCCGGCGGTGACGGCAGTGCGTCAGGAGGGGGTCGTGGACGTGCTCCACGAGACCTCGGCCCAGACGTGCGACCTCCTGCTCGTCGGTGTGGGTGCGTTCGCCGCGATGGCGGTCGAGATCGCGGGCAAGCTCGAAGCGCAAGGGCATTCGGTCACCGCAGTGGACCCCCGCTGGGTGCTGCCCGTCAGTGATGACCTCGTCGCGATGGCTCGCCGCGCCGGTGCCGTCGCCGTGGTCGAGGACAACCTCGTGAGCGGCGGTGTGGGTGCTGCGGTCACACTGGCGCTGCGGGACGCCGACGTCGACGTCCCGGTGCACGTGCACGGCATACCCAAGCGCTTCCTCGACCACGCCTCACGCGGTCAGCTGCTCGAGGAGGTCGGGCTCACAGCGGACGCCGTGGCTACGTCGTTGGCGTCACGCCTGCGCTGAGCCGCATCAGGCGCAGCGCCAGCTGGAGCTCGAGGGCATCGTCGGGGCGCTGCCAGTGCGGTCCGAGCAGCGCGGAGATGCGTTCCAGCCGCTGGCTGACCGTGTTGACGTGCACGTGCAGGTCGGTGGCGGCGTGTCGAGGGCTGCCGCCGGCGTCGAAGTAGGCCTGCAGGGTCTTCACCAGTTCGGACCCACGACGCGCGTCGTAGTCGAGCAGCGGTCCGAGGTGCTGTCGGACGTAGCCGCCGACGTCCGGGGCCGAGCCCACGACGAGCCCGGCGAAGCCCAGGTGGTCGGCACTGGCACCCGTGCCGGCGAGCCCCAGGGAGACCAGCGCCGAGACGGTGCGGACCGCTTCGCGCCAGATGCTGGGGACGTCCGCGGTCAGCGTCGTCGGTCCCGCGGCACCGACGGTCACGGTGGCCAGGCGGCTGAGCCGGCGGGCGAGCTCCGTGGCCGACTGGTGCGGGTCGTCGGACGGGAGCAGGGCGACGACGTGTCCGTCGTGCTCACCGACCACCGATCCGGGGCCGGCTGCCGCGTGGGCGGCCAACAGGAGGGTGCGACGCGGGGTGTCGGCGTCAGCGTGTGCCACGAGCACCGCGTGGGCCGCGGAGGGGTCGATGCCTTGGGCGCGGGCCCGGTTCGCCAGCGCGGTGGGGTCGCCGCGACCACTGAGCAGGTCGGCCACGAGGTCGGTGCGAACCCTTTGCTCGGCCTCGGCGGCGGTGCGCTCGAACAGCAGGACCAGGGCGCTGACGACCGAGGCGCGCTCGACGGTCCGGCGGTCGGCGTCGTCGAGCACCCCGACTCCACCGAGGACGAGGATGCCCAGCGGGGTCTGTGGAGCCTTGACGACGATCGCCCACTGGTCCCTGACGGCGTCGTGGGCGAGCCGACCTGAGGCCTCGGTCTCACGGACGACCGACGACCGCGCCAGCGCAGCGCCGGCACCGTCCTCAGGCAAGGGCGCAGGACCATGGCTGCTCAGGGTCTCGCCTTCGGAGTTGAGCAGCACCACCCAGCCGCCGAGCAGGTCGCCCAGCGCCTTGGTGATGTCGTCGACCCCTCCGCCGGCCAGGACGAGCTCGGCGAACCGGTCGTGCGCCGCGGCGGCCCGCTCGACACCTGCGGTGTGTCGGCGAACCTCCTCGGCACTGCGGGTCTGCACGATCGACACGGCCGCCAGAGCCGCCAGCGACCCGAGGAGGGCGACCTGGTCGGGCGAGAACGGCCGCGGAGAGCGGTTGGCTGCGAAGAGCACTCCCACGAAGTCGTCCTCGACCAGCAGCGGGGTGCCGCAGATCGAGACCAGGCCCTCGTCGCCGACGGCGCTGTCGATGGTGCCGGTGTGCTGGAACCGGTGGTCATGGAGGTAGTCCGCGCTCCAGTAGGGCTTGCGCGTGGAGGCCACGAGCCCGCCGAGGCCGTCGCCCAGCGACAAACGGACCACCTGGAACTTCGCGCTCACCGACCCGTCGGTGGCACGCATGAAGGTGTCACCGGCGTCAGGGTCGAACAGGGTGAGGTAGGCGACGTCGGTGCCCAGCAGGGCCCGCGCCCGGCGTACGATCGCCTCGAGGATGCCGCTGGGGTGGCGCAGGGCCGCGAGGTCGCGCGCAGTCTCCACGAGCCCCGTCAGCTCGGCCTCCCGACGACGGCGGGAGTCGAATGCCGCGCGCACCCGCAGCGCGAGCTCGCGGGCCTCTCCGGACTCGTCGCTGATGGTCTCGAGCTCGGAAGCGGGCGCCCCCTCCGCGAGCAGGCGCAGCAGCGCCATCGCGGCGGAGTCGTCGTGGGCGTCCATCGAGACGGATCCTAGGCGCCGGACCCCCTCAGTGGGCGGTCCAGCCGCCGTCCATCGAGAACGACGAACCGGACACCGAGTCCGCGGCCGGGCCGCAGAGGAAGGCGACGAGCTCGGCCACCTCATCCGCCTCCACGAGCCGCTTCACGGCCACGGGCTCGAGCATCACCTTCGCGATCACGTCGTCCTCGGTGATGCCGTGCGAGCGGGCCTGGTCGGCGATCTGCTTCTCGACCAGGGGGGTCCGCACGTAGGCAGGGTTGACGCAGTTGCTCGTGACGCCGTGCTCGGCGCCCTCGAGCGCCGTGACCTTGGACAACCCCTCGAGCCCGTGCTTGGCCGAGACGTAGGCCGCCTTGTACGGGCTGGCCCGCAGTCCGTGCACGCTCGACACGTTGACCACCCGGCCCCAGCCCTGGGCGTACATGTGCGGGAGCACGCGCCGGGTGAGCCGGAACGGCGAGGTCAGCATCAGCGTGATGATCAGGTCCCAGGTGTCGACGGGGAACTCGTGGATCGGAGCAACGTGCTGGATGCCCGCGTTGTTGACGAGGATGTCGATCGTGCCCGGGAGCCCGTCAACCAGCTCGAGGTCGGCGAGGTCGACGGGGAGGGTCTCCACGGCGCCGACCCCGGCGAACCGGGACAGGCCTTCGGCGTCGCGGTCCACGGCATACACGCTCGCCTTGGCGGCGACCAGCCGCTCGACGCACGCAGCCCCGATGCCGCTCGCGGCCCCCGTCACCAACGCCGTGCGTCCGGAGAGGTCGAGCAGCGCTGGCGTCGTCGGCATCAGGCGAGACTAGGTCGGCCGCCAGCGGGCGAGCATGTGGTGCCAGCCCACACTTCGGCGCTCGGCTGTGGCGTCGCGCACACAGGGACCCGCGTCTTCCACCACGGCCCGGCGTCGAGGACACGCGCTGGAGAAAGTGAAATGAGCCTGACGAAACCGTCAGGCTCATTTCACTTCCGGGCGTAGCAGGAGATCAGAAACTTTCCGGAGATCAACCCGCGAGGGTCGGCACGCTGGCCGCGCCCGGCGGGAGGAAGCGCTTGCCCGTCACCTTCTCCGAGACGCCCTCGCGGTCGAGCAGGGGCGTGAGGCCGCCGTTCCAGAACTGGAAGCCGGCGCCGGTGATCATCGCCAGGTCGAGGTCCATCGGGGCCGCGACCACGCCTTCGTCGAGCATGCGACGCGACTCGTCTGCGAGCACGCCGAGCACCCGCTCACGGACCTCCTCCGTGGACAGCACGACCGGGTCGGCCGGCTTGTCGAACAGCGCCTCGACCTCCGGGTCGACGACGGGCCTGCCCTCGGGCCAGAGGTAGATGGCCGGCTTCTTGGCCGCGACGACCTTGCGCAGGTTCTCCGAGACGTAGAAGCGGTCGGGGAAGGCCTTGGCCAGGGTCTCGTTGTTGTGCAGGGCGATGGCCGGACCGACCAGGCCGAGCAGGATGAACGGCGGCATCGGGGCAAGCCCGGCGAAGGCGCGGTCGGCGACCTCGATGGGAGTGCCCTCGTCGACGACCCTGGCGACCTCGCCCATGAATCGGCCGAGGAGGCGGTTGACGATGAAGGACGGGCTGTCCTTGGCCAGGATCGTCGTCTTCCTCAGCGTCTTGCCGGTGGCGAACGCCGTGGCGAGGGTCGCGTCGTCGGTCTGCTCGCCCTTGATGATCTCGAGCAGCGGCATGACGGCGACCGGGTTGAAGAAGTGGAAGCCGACGACCCGCTCGGGGTGCTCCAGCTCCGCGGCCATCTCGGTGATCGACAGCGAGGACGTGTTGGTCGCGAGGACGCACTCGGGTGTGACGATCGCCTCCACCTCGGCCCAGACCGTCTTCTTGACGGACATCTCCTCGAAGACGGCCTCGATGACGAAGTCGGCGTCCGCGAAACCCTCCTTGGAGGTCGCTCCGGTGACCAGGCCCTTGAGCCTGTTGGCCTTGTCGGGGCTGATCCGGCGCTTGCCGAGCAGCTTGTCGACCTCGGCGTGGACGTAGCCCACCCCCTTGGCCACGCGCTCCTCGTCGAGGTCGGTCATCACGACCGGCACCTCCAGGCGCTGGGCGAACAGCAGGGCGAGCTGGCTGGCCATCAGACCGGCGCCGACGATGCCCACCTTGGTGACCTTGCGGGCCAACGCCTTGTCGGGGGCACCTGCAGGACGCTTGGCCCTGCGCTGCACCAGGTCGAAGGAGTAGAGCCCTGCGCGCAGCTCGTCACCCATGACGAGGTCGGCGAGCGCCTCGTCCTCGGCAGCGAAGGCGTCGTCGCGAGTGGCGGTGCGAGCGGCCTCGACGAGGGCGAGGGCGCGGTAGGGAGCCGGCGCCTTGCCGCCGGTCTTGAGGTCGACCAGACCCTTGGCGGCCCTGAGGGCGGCGGCCCACTCGGCCTCGTCCCGGGAGACCCCGTTGCCGTCCTTGGTGGTGCGCTCGACGACGGTCTCGCCCGTGAGGACCGCTGCCGCCCACAGCAGCGACTCCTCGAGGAAGTCGGCGGGTGCGAACATCACGTCGGCGATGCCCAGCTCGAACGCCTGCGGGCCCTTGAGCATGCGGTTGGTGTTCATCGGGTTCTCGATGATGACCTTGAGGGCGTTCACCGGACCGACCAGGTTGGGCAGCAGGTAGCAGCCGCCCCAGCCCGGGACGAGCCCGAGGAAGGTCTCCGGGAGCGCCAGCGCGGGCACGCCTGCGGAGATGGTGCGGTAGTCGGCGGACAGCGCGATCTCCACACCGCCTCCCATGGCGGCACCGTTGACGAAGGCGAAGGTCGGGACGGGCAGGTCCATGATCGCCGCGAAGGCCGCGTGACCGGCACGGGCGACCTCGATCGCCTGCTCGCGGTCGCTCGCCTGCGACACGGCCTTGAGGTCCGCGCCGACGGCGAAGATGAACGGCTTGCCGGTGATGCCGACCGCCTGGATCTCACCGGCGTCGGCCCGGGTGCGCAGGGCGTCGATGGTGGCCTTCAGCCCGGCGATGGTCTGCGGGCCGAACGTGTTGGGCTTGGTGTGGTCGAAGCCGTTGTCCAGTGTGACCAGCGCCAGGGTTCCGGCCTTGCCGGGGAGGACGACGTCACGCACGGGGGTGTGGGTCACGACCTCCTCGAACGCGGCCGTCTGCTTCGCGGTGGTGTCGGTTGCGGTGCTGTCGCTGCTCATTGGCTCGCTCCCGCGCTCGCTCCGCGCCTCGCTCGTTCCTCGCTCGGGTGCTCGCTTCGCTGTCTGCTCGCTCATGCCGCGATCTCCTGGCCGTAGTCGGCGTGGTGGGGGTTCTCCCAGATGACGCTGGCGCCCATGCCGATGCCGATGCACATGGCGGTCAGGCCGTAGCGGACCTCGGGGTGCTCCTCGAACTGTCGGGCCAGCTGGGTCATCAGGCGCACGCCGGAGGAAGCGAGCGGGTGACCGATCGCGATGGCGCCGCCGTACTGGTTGACGCGGGGGTCGTCGTCGGCGATGCCGAAGTGCTCGAGGAACGCCAGCACCTGCACGGCGAAGGCCTCGTTGAGCTCGAACAGGCCGATGTCCTCGATCGCGAGGCCGGCCTTGGCCAGGGCCTTCTCGGTGGCCGGGACCGGACCGATGCCCATGACCTCGGGTTCCACACCCACGAAAGCGAAGTCCACGAGGCGCATCTTCACGGGCAGGCCGAGCTCCTGTGCGGCCTGCTCGGAGGCGAGGATGCACGCGGTGGCACCGTCGTTGAGCCCCGCCGAGTTGCCGGCGCTGACGTTGCCGTGGGGGCGGAACGGCGTCTTGAGGGATGCCAGGTCCTCGACGGTGGTGCCGGGACGCGGCGGCTCGTCCTGGGTGGCCAGGCCRTAGCCCAGCTCCTGGTGGCGCGTGGCGACCGGCACGAGGTCGGGCTGGATCTGGTCGTTCGCGTAGGCCTTGGCGAGCTTGTCCTGGGACCCCACGGCAAACGCGTCGCTGCGGTCCTTGGTGATCGAGGGGTACCGGTCGTGCAGGTTCTCGGCGGTCGAACCCATGACGAGGGCGGAGGGGTCGACGAGCTTCTCCGCGACGATCCGCGGGTTGGGGTCGACGCCCTCACCCATGGGGTGGCGACCCATGTGCTCGACGCCCCCGGCGATCGCGATGTCGATGGACCCGAACGCGATCGAGCTCGCTGCCGTGGTCACGGCCGTCATGGCGCCGGCGCACATGCGGTCGATCGAGTAGCCCGGCGTGGTGTTGGGCAGGCCGGACAGGAGGGCAGCCATGCGCCCGAGCGTGAGGCCCTGGTCGCCGATCTGCGTGGTGGCGGCGATGGCGACCTCTTCCACGCGCTCAGGAGGGAGCTCGGGATGACGGCGCATCAGCTCGCGGATGCAACGGATGACGAGGTCGTCGGCGCGCGTCTGGGCATACATGCCCTTGTCGCCGGCCTTGCCGAACGGTGTGCGAACGCCGTCGACGAACACGACCTCATGAAGGGTGCGGGGCACGGGTGGCCTCCCTTGATTGAGTCTTGGGGTTCACCGGTATGCCGGTGGGTACGGACCCGATGCTACTTCCCGGTAACAACGAGGTCACCAGAACCGGCGCGTGAGAGCCGTCACCCGCATCAGGCGTCGGGGTTGGCCTCGAATGCCGCCTCGATCATCGGCGCGACGACGCTGGCCTGCCAGTGCCTGGCGCCGAGCGTGCACAGGGCATCGGCGAACCCTGCGGCGGTCTGGTCGGCCGGGGGCGTCCAGATCACCCGGCGCAGCGGCTCCGGCGACAGGACGTTCTCGATCGGGATCACGTGCTCGGTGGCAAAGGCGGTCAGCGCCTCGCGCGTGGCGGTCAGCCGGGCGGCCGCGACGGGGTTGCGCTCGGCCCAGGCGCGCTGAGGCGGCGGACCGTCCGAGCGCAGGGTCATCGGCGGCAGGTCACCTTCGGGGATCGCATTGGCCCGGGTGACGGCGTCGAGCCACTGGCGCTGGTAGCGCCGGACGGAGCGATGCCCGCCGGGAAGCGTGCCGGGGTTGGTCGGCGACTCCATCGCCACCTCGACCAGCACCGCGTCGGGCAGCACGCGCCCAGGGGCGACGTCGCGGTCCTGGGCGATCTGGTCGCGGGTCTCCCACAGCTCTCGCACCACGGCCGCGATCCTGCGGTGGCGGACGCGGTGCATCCCGCTCGTGCGCCGCCAGGGGTCGATGCGCTGCGCCGGGCCCATGAAGTCGAGCAGGGCCTCGAACTCCTCGCGCGCCCAGCTGTCCTTGCCCTGCTTGGCGAGGTCGACGCCCATCAGGTTGCGTACGTCGACCAGCACCTCGACGTCGAGGGCGGCGTAGCGCAGCCACGGCTCGGGCAGTGGCCTGGTGGACCAGTCGACCGCGGAGTGCTCCTTGGCCAGGGACAGGCCCAGGTAGTGCTCGACGACCGCGGCCAGCCCGACACGGGGCAGGCCCAGCAGCCGCCCGGCGAGCTCGGTGTCGAACAGCTGCTGGGGTCGAAGTCCCACCTCCGCGAGACAGGCGAGGTCCTGGGTGGCCGCGTGCAGGATCCACTCGGCACTGCCGATGGCGTCGTTGACGGGCGACAGGTCGGGGCAGGCCATCGGATCGATCAGCCAGGTGCCCGAGCCCTCGCGTCGCAGCTGTACGAGGTAGGCGCGCTGCCCGTAGCGGTAGCCGCTGGCCCGCTCGGCATCAAGGGCAACCGGTCCCTCGCCGGCCGCGATCGCGCGAGCGGCCTCCATCAGTGCCCGCTCGGACTCGACGACCGGGGGCACGCCGTCGACAGGCATGTCGAGCGGGGTCAGCGGGGCGGCTGGCTCCTGCTCGGTCTCCTCGGTCGGCACGGCCTCCGTCCGGAGGGCCTCCGCCTGGTCGGCCGCAGTCTGCTCGGCCTCGGTGTCGGTCACCGGATCAACCTACCCGGCCGATGCCACGGAACACGCCCCGAGAGGTCAGCACTCCACTGTTAACGGCGTGGTCCCGGCAGGGCGATGACGCCCTCGGGCAGGGGTGGCAGACCCGCGATGGTGCACAGCAGGTCGGACCATGCGACCAGGTGGGCGCCGACGTTGCCGGCCACCGGGGTCCACGAGGCGCGGACCTCCATCTCGACGCTGGCGGGCCGGTCGGCGAGGCCGGCGAAGCTCTCGGAGACGACCCTGGTGACCGTGCCGGCCTCGGCGGTGTAGCCCAGGTGGTGATGGGCGAGGGCGTCGGTCAACCAGGACCAGCCGACCGCACCCAGCATCGGGTCGTTGGCCAGCTCGGGCTCGAGCTCGGCGCGGGCGAACGTCACCGCACGCCAGGCCCCGTCCCAGGGGTCGGGGACCGACGGGTCGTGCAGCAGCACGAAGCGTCCCGACGCCAGCTCGTCCTCGTCGTCCGCGGCGCCCACCACCTCGGCGGTGAGGGCCACGGCATACGGCGCGATGCGCTGCGGAGCGGGCACCTCGGTGAGGCGGACCTCGGGGCGCAAGCGTGCTCCGCGCAGGTCACTGAGCGCCTGCGTGAACTCGGGGGATTGGTCGCCAGGGACCGTTCGGCTGCCCACCATCAGAGGGTATGCCGCGATGTCGAATATCACAGGGAGGTTGCCGTCCGCGTCGTGTCGCGGCACGGGTAGCGTGCGGCCATGCTCTCGCTGCTCGCGCTCGCGTCCAGCGCCAGCTGGGGGACGGCGGACTTCTTCGCCGGGTTGTACTCCCGGCGCCGCCCAGCCGTCGCGGTCGTGGGGTGGACGCAGTCCCTGGCGTTCCTCGTCCTGTGTGTCGTCGTCGCGCTCCGCTGGGAGCACCTCACGTGGACCGGCTGGCCGCTGTGGTCGGTCGGGGCTGCCGTGTCCGGGGTGGCGGGACTGCTGTGCTTCTACACCGCCCTCGCCAGCGGCACGATCGGGGTCGTCGCCCCGATCGCGGCGCTGGGCGTGGCCGTCCCCGTGCTGCTCGGCGTGGCCACCGGCGACGAGCCGTCCTCCTGGACCTGGGTGGGGATCATGGTCGCCGTCGTCGGGGTGACCCTGGCGTCTGGCCCCGAGCTGAGTGGCGGGGTGTCCCCGCGACCCGTGGTGCTGGCGGGCGTGGCGGCGGTCGGCTTCGGATTCGCGCTGTTCTGCCTCGACCGTGGCGCCCGTTCGTCGACCTTGATGACGCTGTGGGGGATGCGGGGGGTGTCCTTCGTCGTCTTCGTCACGCTGGCGTTGGTGGTGCGCTCACGAGGAGGGATGCAGGCGCGCGAGATGCCCGCCCTGCTGGCCATCGGCTGCGGTGACCTGGGCGCCAACGCGCTCTTCGCCATCGCCTCGTCGCGCGGACAGGTCAGCGTGGCGAGCGTGCTCGCCTCGCTCTACCCGGTCGCGACCATCGTGCTGGCACGGGTCCTGCTGCACGAGCGGCTGCGAAGGATCCAGCAGGTGGGCGCCGTGCTGTCGCTGGCAGGGGCGGCGATCATCGCCCTCTGACGCGGGTTCTGGGCGACTGCACGCGGCCACCTAGAATTGCCGGGTGACCTCCCCCCACGACTCCGCCCTGGTCCGCGCTGCCCGGTGCCAGCCGGTGAGCCACACGCCGGTCTGGTTCATGCGTCAGGCCGGGCGCTCGCTGCCGGAGTACCGCAAGGTCCGGGAGGGCGTCGGGATGCTCGAGTCCTGCCGTCGCCCCGACCTCGTCACCGAGATCACCCTCCAGCCGGTGCGGCGACACGGCGTCGACGCCGCGATCTTCTTCTCCGACATCGTCGTGCCCCTGGCCGCGGTCGGCGTCGACCTCGACATCGTCCCCGGAGTCGGGCCGGTCGTCGCCAAGCCGATCCGCACGCGCGGCGACCTCGACCGCCTGCCGGAGCTGACGCCGGAGCACGTCCCCTACATCACCGAGGCCGTCCGGCTCCTCACCTCCGAGCTCGGCGACACCCCGTTGATCGGCTTCGCGGGCGCACCGTTCACCCTGGCGAGCTATCTCGTCGAGGGTGGCCCGAGCAAGAACCACGAGCACACCAAGGCCCTGATGTACGGCGACCCGCAGCTGTGGCACGACCTGTGTGCGCGCCTGGCCCAGATCTCGGGCACCTTCCTCGACGTGCAGGCCGCCGCCGGGGCCTCCGCGGTGCAGCTGTTCGACTCCTGGGTGGGAGCACTCCCGCGGGCCGACTACGAGCGCTTCGTGGCCCCTCACTCGACCGCCGCGCTCGCCGCGGTGGCGACGCGCGGCATACCCACGATCCACTTCGGGGTCGGCACGGGGGAGCTGCTGCCCGCGATGGGCGCCGTGGGTGCCGACGTGGTCGGTGTCGACTACCGCGTGTCCCTCACCGATGCCCTCGCCCGGCTCGACGGTTCGTATGCCGTGCAGGGCAACCTCGACCCCGCCCTGCTCTTCGCGCCCTGGGAGGCGTTGGAGGCCAAGGTCCGCTCGATCGTCGAGGAGGGCCGGGCCGCGCCGGGTCACATCTTCAACCTGGGCCATGGTGTGCTGCCCGACACCGACCCCGATGTCCTGACCCGCGTCGTCGAGCTCGTGCACGAGGTCGGCCAGCGCTGAGTCGCTGACCGACCTCGCCCCTGCCGTAGTGGGGGCTACTGCGGCAGGACGGCGGGGGGCGGCGTCACCAGCCGACGGCGACGCAGGTACCACCACACCGGCAGTCCCATGAGGCTGAGCAGGACGAGGAACGGCAACATCGCACCGACGACCGTGAGCAGCACGGCTGCGGACCCGGTGAAGGCGTCCCATCCGCCCTTGAGCCCGACGAGGAAGCCAGCCTGGTCGGGCTCCTCCACGATGGCGTTGGGCTCAGTGGTCAGGCTGATCTGGACGGGGGAGCGGGCGACGCTGCCCTTGAGGGAGGCGAGCTGCGCCTCGAGGGACTCTAGGTCGGACTGGCGGCGGGTCAGCTCGGCCTCCATGGCGACGATCTGGTTGAGGTCCTTGGCGTCCTTGAGGAAGGCGCGGACCCGCTCGACGCTGACCCGCATCGTCTCGAGCCGCGACGCGGTGTCGACGATCTGGCCGCCGACGTTCTCGCTCGAGCTGGTCGAGCGGATCACCGTGCCGACCGACCCGAGCTCGGCGATGACCCGGTCAAGCTCGGTGGACGGCACCGAGATGGTGATCTCGGCGTAGGTCGTGGCGGTCACCTTTGCGGACTCGGCCAGGGGGGCGCCGCTGTTCGCCGTCCCGATGTTCTCCGACAGGACGATGCCCTGGGCGGTCGCCGTGGTGGCCCGCACCTTGGCGACTGCCTGGCCGATGTTCTTGACCTGCAGCGCGACGGTGGCGCGGCGGGCCAGGGACTCCTGGTTCGCCGCGAGGTTGGCGGCCGTGACGCCGGTTGCGTTGGTGCCCGATCCGGGCTTGGCCGAGTCGCCTCCCGAGGCGGGACTGTCGCCGGCGGAGGGGGCGGCGGCCCGGCCGGACGACTCGTTGGAGCCGCCGTTCGCGACCGAGGCTGCGCTGTCGGCGCTGGAGCTGTCGGAGCCGCCACCCCCACAGGCGGCGAGAGCGAGCGTTGCGAGGAGAGCTGCGCCGACGACGGCGATGCTGCGGTGCGGACGAACGCGGAACATGGCGACCCCCTGGTCGTGTCGAGCTGGTCGTATCGGGTGGGGCGGAATACCGGTGCGACTGCTGTCGTGGGCTCGACGTTCCCACCCTGCGGTGTCGAAACAGTCACGATCTTGAAAGGGTGTGGGCATGGTCGGATCACGAATCCTCATCGTCGGGGGAGGCATCGCTGGACTTGCCTGCGCTTGGGAGCTGTCGCGTGCGGTTCCCGACGCGACCATCACGATCCTCGACGCGGCAGACCGGCCCGGCGGCAAGCTCCGACGCGAACCCGTGGCGGGGGTGGCGCTGGACGTGGGCGCCGAGTCGATGCTGGCCAGACGACCGGAGGCACTGGACCTGATGACCGAGCTCGGGCTCGACGGCGAGGTCGTCCACCCCGCCACGACCTCGGCCTCCGTCTGGTCACGCGGCGACCTGCACCAGCTGCCCAAGGGCACCCTGATGGGGATACCTTCGCCGCCCGCCTCGGCGCTCGGCATCCTGTCGACCGAGGAGGTCGCGCGAGCGGAGGGCGAAACGCCTTGGGACAGAGGCGAGTTCGAGGACGTGTCGGTTGGTGACTACGTCGCCGCCCGGTTGGGCGACGCGGTCGTCGACCGCCTCGTCGAGCCGCTCCTCGGGGGCGTGTATGCCGGGCAGGCGCGGTCGTTGTCGCTGCGCGCCTGCCTGCCGTCCGTGTTCGCGGCGGTGCGGCGAGGCGAGTCCCTCACCGAGACGGCGGCGGCGGCATCGGCGGGCCAGCCGGACCAGCGGGGAGCGGGCCAGGCAGAGGTCACGCCGGTCTTCGCTGGGCTGGTGGGTGGCGTTGGACGGCTCGCCGAGTCGCTGACCGAGTCGCTGCGGGCTCGGGGCGTGACGATTCGCAGCGGCACGATCGTCCGTGAGCTCCACCGCGAGCCGGCCACCGCCGGTGGCGGCTGGTCGGTCGTCGTGGGCCCGCAGCCAAGGCCCGAACGACTCATCGCGGACGCGGTGGTCATCGCCGTGCCCGCCGCCCCGGCGAGCCGACTACTGGTCAGGCACCTGCCCGACGCGGCCCGGGCGCTGCGTGAGGTCGAGTACGCCTCGATGGCGATCATCACCCTTGCCGTGGGGGCGGACGGCCCTGGCGCGGTGCCGCTTCCGGGCTCGGGGTTCCTCGTTCCGGCGGTCGAGGGCAGGACGATCAAGGCCAGCACGTTCTCCTCGACCAAGTGGCGATGGACCGCTGAGGCGGCTGGCGACCTGTCCTTCCTGCGCGCGTCCGTGGGCCGGTTCGGCGAGACCACCGACCTGCAGCGTCCCGACGAGGAGCTCGTCGCCATCGCCGTCGCCGAGGTCAGCGAGGCCCTCGGCCACCAGCTGCCCCGGATCGTCGACACCCACGTCCAACGGTGGGGAGGGGCGTTGCCGCAGTACACCGTCGGGCACGTCGACCGGGTGGCCCGCATCAGGACCGCGGCGGCGGCCGCGCAGGGGCTGGAACTGGCCGGCGCGGCATACGAGGGCGTGGGGATCCCTGCCTGCATCGCGAGTGGACGTTCGGCGGCGCTGGCGGTGGCCACCCACCTGCGGACGCGCCGGGCCGGCGCGGGAGGATAGGGGCATGAGCGAGCCGCACCCGTCCAACCCGAACGCCGCCCGGATCCGCGAGGTCAACGACTCGATCCGGTATGCCATGTGGTCGGTCTTCTCCGTCACCGCGCCGCTGGGCGACAACCGGGACGTGATGGCCAAGGAGGTCGAGGACCTCTTCGCGCAGCTCGAGGCCGAGGGTGTTGTGACGCGCGGCGTCTACGACATCGGGGGCCTGCGGGCCGACGCCGACTTCATGGTCTGGTGGCACGCCGAGCGGATCGAGGACGTGCAGCGGGCCTACCGCTCCCTGCTGCGCACCGAGCTGGGTCACCTGCTCGAGCCGACCTGGTCGGCCGCGGCGCTGCACCGGCCGGCCGAGTTCAACAAGAGCCACATCCCGGCGTTCCTCGGCGACGAGCCGCCGAAGGACTTCATCTGCGTCTACCCGTTCGTCCGGTCCTACGAGTGGTACCTGCTCCCCGATGCCGAGCGCCGCGACATGCTGCGCGAGCACGGGCAGCAGGCCCGTGACTACCCCGACGTGAGGGCCAACACGATCGCGTCGTTCGCGCTGAACGACTACGAGTGGGTGCTGGCCTTCGAGGCCGACGAGCTGCACCGCATCGTCGACCTGATGCGTGAGCTGCGGGCCTCACGGGCACGCATGCACGTCCGCGAGGAACTGCCGTTCCACACCGGTCGCCGCGTGCAGGTCGACGAGCTCCTCGCCTCCCTGCGCTGACGCGAGGTCCGTCGGGCGTCCTCGGGTCGTCACCGGAAGCTCGCGGAACCCTCAGGACCCTCTCAGGGCTGTGGGGGCAGGCTCGGGTCGTGCCTGCCTTCGCCCCGGCCGACCTGGTCACCCGCTGGGTGGTGTCCCCCTTCGGAACGGCGTTGGCCCTGGTGCTGGCGCTTTCCTACGCAGCGGCCCTCGTCGCGCTGCGCCGCTCCGGTGGGGCCGTCCCCGTGCTGCGACCGCTGGCCTACTACGTGCTGGGCGTCGGCTCGCTGCTCCTGGCGACGGACGGTGGTCTCGCGGCGTCGCGAGGCACGTCGTTCGTCGCCGCCGCGACGCAGTCGGCAGTCCTGGCCGCGGTGACGCCGGTCGGTATCGCACTGGGCGACCCCCTGGGACTGGCACGTCGCGCGGTGGGCACGGAGGCGACCCGCGGCCTCGACCGGATCCTGCGCAGCCGAGCGGCACGGGTCATCTTCTTCCCGCTGCTCGCCTCGGTCGTCGCGACGGCGCTGCACCTGCTGCTCTTCACCACGCCGTGGCTCGCGGCATCGGTTGCGCACGCATGGGTGCGCGAGCTGACGTATGCCGTGCTGCTGGTCAGCGGGCTCGTGTTCGTCCTGCCGCTGCTGGGCGAGGCGCTCGTGCCGAGATGGTGCACGGCTGGGGTGCGGGTCCTGATCGCGTTCGGCGACGGCCTGCTCGACGCGGTCCCCGGGGTCGTCGTGATGGCCTCACCCGCGTTGCTGGGTGCGCCGGTAGCGACCTTCCTCGCCGCACGTGACCCGCTGTGGGAGCAGCGGCTCGGTGGTGGCGCGATGTTCGGGGTGGCCGAGGTCGTGGGCCTGCCGCTGCTGGCCGCGACCGTCCTGGCGTGGGTCCGCTCCGATGCGCGCGAGGCGGCCCTCGTCGACGCCCGACTCGACCGCGAGGCGCGGGAACGTCAGGAGGCCGGCGATGGGGCGCCCGACGGGGGGCTGGACCGTCCCTGGTGGGAGACGGACCCGCGCTTCACCCGCCGGGCTCCCTAGGTTGGCGCCCTGGGGTTGGCCTCCCAGGGCCCGCACGCGATCAGCTGGCGTCGGACTTCGGGCGCATCGTCAGGCTGATGCTGTTGATGCAGTACCGCTGGTCGGTGGGGGTGCCGTAGCCCTCGCCCTCGAAGACGTGCCCGAGGTGGCTGCCGCAGCTGGCGCACCGCACCTCGACCCGCTTCATCCCCATGTCGAAGTCCTCGAGGTACTCCACCGAGTCGCCTGCGAGAGGCGAGTAGAACGACGGCCACCCGCAGTGGCTGTCGAACTTGGTGTCGGAGGTGAACAGCTCTGCACCACAGGCTCGACAGGCGTAGACGCCCTCGTCCTTGGTGTCGGTGTACTCCCCGACGAACGGGCGCTCGGTGCCCGCCTGGCGGAGCACCTGGTACTCCGCCGGGCTCAGCTCCTCGCGCCACTGCTCGTCGGTCTTGGTGACGGCATAGGTGCGGTCGGTCTGGTCCATGCTCACGTTTCGGCTCCTTCGCGTGGTGATCCCTCGTCGTCCAAACAGTTTCACGTCCATCACAACGCAAGACGGGTCGATTCTGGTCCCGCTGATCCCTACGGCCCGGTGACGGCTCCCCAGATAGGCTCGCGCCATGGCGGCCAAAGCAACCGAGCTGGAAGTCCCCGGGGGACCTGAGGGATCGCGACTCGTGCGGATCTCGAGCCCCGAACGGTTGATCTGGCCCGACGACGGGATCACCAAGCTCGACCTCGCGCGGTACGCCATCGACGTCTCGGACGGCTTCATGCGTGCGCTGGGCAACCGCCCGGTGACACTCCAGCGGTTCCCCGAGGGCATCACGGGCGAGGAGTTCTGGACCAAGAACCCGCCCAAGGGCATGCCCGACTTCATCAACCCCGTCATGTGCACCTACCCGTCGGGGCGCAAGCACCTCCAGGTCGTCGTCGAGGAGCCGGCCGCCGTGGTGTGGGCGATGCAGATGAACACGGTGACCTTCCACCCGTGGCCGGTCCGCACGACCGACGTCGACAACCCTGACGAGCTGCGCATCGACCTCGACCCGCAGCCGGGACGCGACTTCAAGGACTCCGTGGAAGCCGCCCTCGTGCTCTGCGAGCTGCTCACCGAACTCGGCCTGACCGGCTGGGCCAAGACCTCCGGCAACCGTGGAGTGCACGTCTTCGTGCGGGTGGCGCCCACCCACGAGTTCCTCGACGTGCGGCACGGAGTCATCGGCATCGCGCGCGAGCTCGAGCGGCGCCTGCCCGACCTCGTGACCACGTCGTGGTGGAAGGAGGAGCGCGGCGAGCGCGTCTTCGTCGACTTCAACCAGGCGTGCCGCGACCGCACCATCGCCTCGGCCTACAGTCCTCGTCCGCTCCCCGGAGCGCCCGTGAGCATGCCGGTCGGCTGGGACGCGCTGGGGGGTGTGGGTCCCGGCGACTTCACCGTGCTGACGGTGCCGGGGATCGTCGCCGCGGACGGTGACGCGTGGGCTGGCATGGACGATGCCGTCGGTGACGTCTCCGCGGCAATCGCGCTGTGGGACAAGGACGTGAACGAACGTGGTCTCGGAGAGCTGAACTTCCCGCCGGACTACCCCAAGATGCCCGGAGAGCCCCCGCGGGTGCAGCCGAGCAAGCGGCGCAAGGACAAGTCCGACGAGGACTACATGCCGCCCAAGGCGGAACGCGACGCAGACCTGCGCTCCGTCTGGGGTCCGGTGGTGCCTCCCGTCGCCCCGATGCTGGCCAAGCCGGTCAAGGGGATCCCCACGGGCGACTACCTCTTCGAGCCCAAGTGGGACGGGTTCCGCTCGATCATCTTCCGGTCCGGCGACCAGGTCGAGATCGGTAGCCGGAACGAGAAGCCGATGACTCGCTACTTCCCCGAGGTGGTGGAGGCCGTGCTGGCGAACTTCCCCGAGAAGTGCGTCGTGGACGGCGAGATCGTGCTGATCGGCGGGACGGGCGACCGGCTCGACTTCGATGCCCTCCAGCAGCGGATCCACCCCGCAGCCAGCCGGGTGAAGAAGCTCGCGGCCGAGACCCCCGCAAGCTTCGTCGCGTTCGACCTGCTCGCGATCGGCGACGACGACCTCACCGAGCGCCCCTTCTCGGAGCGCCGTGCGCGCCTCGAGGAGGCCCTGGCGGACGTGCAACCGCCCGTCCACCTGACCCGGGCGACCGACGACCCGGGTGTCGCGCAGGAGTGGTTCGAGCAGTTCGAGGGGGCCGGGCTCGACGGCGTCATCGCCAAGCCCCTCGACATCGCCTACGTGCCCGACAAGCGGCTGATGCTCAAGATCAAGCACGAGCGGACCGCGGACTGCGTCGTGGCGGGCTACCGCACCCACAAGAGCGGCGACGACCTGATCGGGTCGCTGCTCCTGGGTCTCTACACGGACGAGGGGTCGTTGATGAGCGTGGGCGTGATCGGGGCCTTCCCGATGGCGCGACGCAAGGAGCTGTTCGACGAGCTGCAGCCTCTGGTCACCGACTTCGACGACCACCCCTGGGCGTGGGCCAAGGAGGAGATGGGCAGTCGCACGCCGACAGGTGGGGCGACGTCTCGCTGGAACGCCGGCAAGGACCTGTCGTTCACACCACTGCGGCCCGACCGCGTGGTCGAGGTGAGGTACGACCACATGGAGGGCGCCCGGTTCCGCCACACCGCCCAGTTCGTCCGCTGGCGGCCGGACCGCACCCCGCAGTCCTGCACGTACGACCAGCTCGAGGAACCGGTCAGCTTCGACCTCGCCGACGTGCTGGGGGAGAGGTAGTGGCCACCGGAGCGACCCCGATGTCTCCGGCTCGCAAGGCGGCCATCGCGGGCGCCGTGACCGCAGGGTCGGTCCTGACTGCAGGCGCCCTGACCACCATGGGTGCCGCGACCTACTTCGCACGCAGGGTGCTCACCCCTGACCGCCAGCGACCCGACGACACCCAGATCCTTGCCGTCACCGACGACTCGGTGACCCTGGGCGTGAGCCCCGAGACCGTCTCGCCCGGGCGGTACGGCCTGTGGCTCGACGGGGAGAGCGGCCACGCGCGAGTCGGTGAGGTCCTCGAGCTCGACCAGGGCTCGGGCCGAGTGCGCCGCGAGCTGCTCGGTGTCGACTACGGACACCTCGCCGGTGGGTTCGGCCGCTGGAACCAGTACTACTTCGCGAGCCCCCCGGATCGCTCCCTGGGGCTGCGCACCGAGTACGTCGACGTGCTGACCGAGCTCGGCACCATGCCGGCCTGGGTGGTGCCCGCTGCCTCGCAGTCGCACCGTTGGGCGATCCTCGTCCACGGCCGCGGCGCGAGACGCCACGAAGGGCTGCGGGCCGTGAAGCCGCTGCACGACAGCGGGATCAACGTCATCATTCCCAGCTACCGCAACGACATCGGAGCCCGCAGCGGTCCGGACGGGCGCTACAACCTCGGCCTCTCGGAGTGGCGCGACATCGAGGACGCCGGCCTGCACGCCGTACAGCGCGGGGCGCGCGAGCTGCTCCTCGTCGGCTGGTCGATGGGAGGGGCCATCGTCCTGCAGACCCTGAGCCGCTCCTGGCTGGCCGACCACGTCACCCACGTGGTCCTCGATGCGCCGGTCATCGACTGGGGCGACGTGCTGGCCCACCATGCGCGGGCCAACGGCATCCCGGCCCCGATCGGCGGTCTCGGCCGGGCCCTGATGGGCCGCCGCTCGGCGCGGCGACTCGTCGGCGTGCACGACCCGGTGGACGTGGCGAAGACCAACTGGGTGGCGCGCGCGAGCGAGCTGGAGCACCCGATCCTGCTCATCCACTCGGTCGACGACGAGTTCGTCCCCGTGGGCCCGTCCCAGGCCTTGGCGCAGGCGCGGCCCGATCTGGTGACGATGGAGCCGTGGGACACCGCGCGGCATACCAAGGAGTGGAACGTCGACCCGGTCCGCTGGGAGCGGTCGGTCGCCGAGTTCGTGGCCACCTGAGCAGTCGACGGGCGGCGAGGGGCCGTCTGGTCAGCGGTTGACGAACCAGCGTCCGAGGATGCTGCCGTCCTCCTCGAGCAGGACCGCGGGGGAGGCGGGGACGTTCACGGCTGGTCCATTGACGATGGCTGGGTGCTCGCCGCCGACGATGATCGGTGACCAGGTGAGGTCGAGCTCGTCGACGACTCCCGCCTTCAGCAGGCTCCCGAGCAGGCTGGGACCCCCTTCGCAGAGGATCTGGCGAAAACCCTTGTCCTCCAACATGTTTCTCATCCGCACCAGGTTCACCGAGTCGGTGCCGGACGTGAGGACGAACTCCTCACCGATCAACTCGCGCGAGGCGTCCAGGGCACGCGCGTCGGCGCCACTGCGGGTGACGAGCAGGACAGAACCGGGAGGTCCGTCGGCAACGCTCACGGGCAGCTGTCCCGAGTGGCTGACCACGACGAGCGTCGGCGCGGCGGGATCCTCGGACTTCAGGGAGGGGTAACCCTCGGCCCTGACGGTGCCGGCACCGACCACGACCACGTCCGTCATCCGGCGCAGCAGGTCGAAGACCACGTGGTCCGCCTCGGTGTTGATGCTCCCCGACTTCTGGTCGGGGCCGTTGGCGGCGCCGTCCAGGGTCGCCACGAAGTTGGCTCGCAGCCAGCGCCGAGCCGGCGGGGCGTACAGATCCGCGAGGTCGGCGGCGTCGACGAGGTCACCGGGGGCATGGGTGCCGGACGAGTCAAGCAGCAGGCGCATGCGCACAGTCTTGCATTTCCCCCGATCTTCCTTCACTAGGCTCCACAGCGTGCCCGGCTCCCTCCTCGACCGCTCCCCGCAGCTGGACCGCGCGCGGCTGGTGCGCGAGCTCGTGCCGCCTCCCCGATTCGACGCCGAGCGGTTCACCACCTACCGGCCGGATCCGTCCGAGCCCTCCCAGGCGGCCGCGGTCGAGCGACTCGAGGGGTATGCCGTGTCGCTGGGACAACGCGCCGGCGGCCGATGGTTCGCGCGGCGAAAAGCGGCCGCGGGGGACGGTCGCGGGGTCTACCTCGACGGCGGCTTCGGAGTCGGCAAGACCCACCTGCTGGCGTCGTTGTGGCACGAAGCCAACGGGACCAAGGCCTTTGGCACCTTCGTCGAGTACACCAACCTGGTCGGTGCCCTGGGTTTCCAGCCCACCGTCGAGGCGCTCAGTGGACACCAGCTGGTCTGCATCGACGAGTTCGAGCTCGACGACCCCGGCGACACGGTCTTGATGGCGACCCTGCTCGGTCGACTGGCCACAGCGGGTGTCTCGCTCGCCGCGACGTCCAACACGCTGCCCGACGCACTGGGGGCTGGGCGGTTCGCGGCCGAGGACTTCCTCCGCGAGATCCAGGCCCTGTCCGCACGGTTCGAGGTGCTGACCGTCAACGGCCCCGACTACCGGCACCGAGACAGCGTCGACAGCCCATCGCCGTGCTCGGAGGACGAGGTACGTGCGGGCGTGGACGTCGACGGTGGAGTTCTCGACCACTTCGTCGACGTGACGCGCCACCTCGCGACGGTCCACCCCAGTCGCTACCGCTCGATGCTCGACGGGGTCACCGCTGTGGGATGGACCCACGTGCGCCCCGTGACGGACCAAGCCGTGGCGCTACGGCTCGTCGTGCTCGCGGACCGGCTCTACGACGCCGACATCCCTGTCTTCGCCAGTGGACTGCCGCTGGGCGACGTGTTCTCGAGGGAGATGCTGGCCGGCGGCTACCGCAAGAAGTACTTCCGTGCGATCTCGCGGCTGACAGCCCTCGCGCGCCACGACCTGCGATGACAGGATGCCTGAATGCGCAAGGGGAAGCTCGACGCCAAGGCCAAGGACAGCAAGAAGTCCAAGGGCGACAAGAAGTCCAAGGGCGACAAGAAGTCAAAGGGCGGGCCCAAGTCCAAGGTCGCTGGTCTCGACGCCACCGCCGCGTCCGACAAGGGTGTGCCCGAGCCGATCGCGTTCGCCGACGCGCTGAGGGTCGCTGACGGCTTCATCCTCGCGGAGCTCGACGCGCACTCCACTCCCGGGTTCGAGGGCGACAAGGCGGCAGGCGAGGAGGCCCTCGCCGCACGGGCAGGGGAGATCAGCCAGTTCCAGGAGCGGCTGTATGCCGAGTCCAAGGGTGAGGTGAAGCGCTCCCTCCTGCTGGTCGTCCAGGGCATGGACACCTCCGGCAAGGGCGGCATCATGCGTCACGTCGTCGGCCAGATGGACCCCCAGGGCGTCAAGTACACCGCCTTCAAGGCACCCACGGCCGAGGAGCGCAAGCACCCCTTCCTGTGGCGCATCCGCAACGCCCTCCCCAGCCCCGGCCAGGTCGGCGTCTTCGACCGGTCGCAGTACGAGGACGTCCTCATCGTCCGGGTGCACGAGCTCGTGCCGCGCGCGACGTGGGCGCGGCGCTACGCCCAGATCAACGACTTCGAGGCCAAGGCCATCGCGGACGGGACGACGATCGTCAAGGTGATGCTCCACGTGTCGGCGGACGAGCAGAAGGCGCGGCTCACCGAGCGGCTCGAGCGCGAGGACAAGCACTGGAAGTACAACCCGGGGGACGTCGACGAGCGCCTGCGCTGGCCGCAGTACCAGGAGGCCTACCAGGCAGTGCTCGAGAAGACCTCGACCGACGCCGCCCCGTGGTTCGTGGTTCCTGCCGACCGCAAGTGGTACGCCCGGCTGGCGGTCCAGAACCTGGTCCTCGAGCACCTGGCGGCCATGGATCCGCAGTGGCCCGCGGCCGACTTCGACGTCGAGGCCGAGAAGCAACGGTTGGCGAAGTCCTGAGCGCGTCGTTCCACCGATGAGTTTGCCGGGCCGTCAGGGTCGGTACCGGTTGTAGAGACCGGGTCGTCAACGGAAGGAATCAGCGATGCTCAAGGACTCCCAGGCCTTCAGTGGGTTCTCGGTGCCGGACACCGAAGCCGCCCGCACGTTCTACGCCGACACTCTCGGGCTGGACGTGACCGAGGCGAACGGCATCCTCACGCTGCACCTGGGTGGTGGGCACCGCGCCATCGCCTACCCCAAGCCCGACCACGTGCCCGCGACGTTCACGATCCTGAACTTCCCGGTGGCCGACATCGAGGCCACCGTGGACGAGCTGACCGGTCGAGGCGTGGTCTTCGAGAAGTACGAGGGCACTCCGATGGAGACCGACGCCAAGGGCATCTTCCGCAAGGGCGGACCCCTCATCGCCTGGTTCACCGACCCCGCGGGCAACGTCTTCTCGGTGCTCCAGGACTAGGTCTGCCGGTCCGCTCCGCCACGGGTTCCGATCAGTGCCCCCAGCGCGGTGCCGACGACAACCATCGGGATGCCCATCACCACGAGTGGGTCCGTGATCTCGTACCAGTCGCTCTGGACTGCCGAAGGCAGCAGGATGACCAGTGCCACGGCCGCCACACCGAAGCACAGGCCGATCAGCGCACCCCGCCCCGGATTCCCCCTCATGTGGCCAGTGTCGGGGCTGGGTCCGTGGTTGTCGAGCAGCACGAGGGGAGCCCGCGAGGGCTACCCGCTGAAGGCGCGGTCGATGATCGTGCGGGCGTGCTGGGTCGAGAGGTCAGCGTCGAGGGTGCCGAAGGTGGCTCCGTGCCGGCCGCCGAGGCGGCTGGCGACGAACGCGTCGGCCACCTCGGTCGGTGCGTAGCGAGCCAGCAGAGAGGCCTGCAACGTCACCGCGAGGTGCTCCACGACGTGACGCGCGCCCGCCTGCGCGCCCGGCTCCGCGGCATACGCGATCACGTCGTCGACGCGGGTGATGGCCCCGTCGAGGACGGTGCTGTGGCCGCGGGCGAGGGCGAGCTCCTTGCGGAACGCCTCGACCGACAGGGGCTCGCGGGTGATCGCGCGCAGGACGTCGAGGGCGTTGACGTTGCCCGAGCCCTCCCAGATCGAGTTGAGCGGCGCCTCACGGTAGAGCCGCGCGAGGCCGTTCTCCTCGACGTAGCCGTTGCCGCCGAGGCACTCGAGCGCCTCGGCGACCATGGGTGAGGTGCGCTTGCAGACCCAGTACTTGCCGACGGCGACCCCCAGCCGCGAGAGGGCGGTGTCACCCTGGTCGACGGCGTGGGCGAGGCGCAGGGCGAGCGTGGTGGCGGCCTCGACCTCGAGAGCGAGGTCGGCCAGGACGTTCTGCATGAGTGGCTGGTCGACGAGCAGGGCCCCGAAGGCCGAGCGGTGCCGGGCGTGGTGGATCGCCCGCACGAGCGCCGCTCGCATCGTCGACGCCGACCCGAGGATACAGTCGAGCCGGGTGGCGGCGACCATGTCGAGGATCGTGCGGATGCCGCGACCGTCGTCGCCGACGCGCACGCCCCAGGTGCCGTCGAGCTCGACCTCGGACGAGGCGTTGGACCGGTTGCCCAGCTTGTCCTTGAGCCGTTGCAGGGCAAAGGAGTTGCGCGTGCCGTCGTCGAGCGCGCGCGGCACGAGGAAGCAGCCGACGCCGGCATCGGTCTGCGCGAGCACGAGGAACGCATCGCTCATCGGGGCCGAGCAGAACCACTTGTGACCGGTCAGCCGGTAGGTCTCGCCGCCCTCGATCGGACCGTCCGCCGCCGCAACCGCCCGGGTCGTGTTGGCGCGGACGTCGGAGCCACCCTGCTTCTCGGTCATGCCCATCCCGACGAGTGACCCGCGCTTGTCGGCCAGCGGCCGCAGCCCGAAGTCGTAGCTGCGCGAGGCGAGCTGGGGCAGCCAGCGTGCTGCGAGAGGTGCGTTGGCTGCGAGGGCCGGCGCCGCGGCATACGTCATGGAGATGGGGCACAGGTGGCCCTGCTCGTTCTCGGACCACGCGATGAAGCCGGCTGCTCGCCGCACGTGCGCGCCGCTGCCGGCCGCCTGGGTCCACGGCTCGGCGGTCAGCCCGGCACCGACGGCGACCTCCATGAGTGAGTGCCACGCAGGGTGGAAGGCGACCTCGTCGATGCGTTCACCGGTGGGGGAGTGGGTGCGCAGGACGGGCTCGTTCTCGTTGGCCTGGATGGCCCATTCGCGTGCCTCGCCGCTGCCCGCACAGGCGCCCAGCGCACTGACCTCGTCGTATGCCGCGGGGCCGGCCCAGCGTCTGAGGCCTTCGTCGAGGGCCGGCTGCGACGCAACCGTGTTGTGGTCGGGCAGTGGGGGCACCTGGTTGGTGACGGCGTGGGTGGGCACGAGGGCACACTATGCCGGGATACCGTGACGGGGTGACACCTAAGGCACGGGTACGCCGCGCGCTGCTCCGCGTGCCCGGCGCCATGCCCGCGGCCAAGCTGACGGTGGAGACGATCCGGGTGTGCCTGCGGTACCGGGTGACCGGTCTCGCCTCGGAGGCAGGCTTCTTCATGCTGCTGTCGCTGCCGCCCCTGGTGCTGGGGCTGTTCGGTGGTGTGGGTTACGTCAGCGGTTGGCTCGGCAAGGACATCGTCAACGAGCTGATCACGGGGATCCAGAACTTCGCGTCCGACTTCCTGGTCGCCAACGTCGTCGAACAGATCATCCTGCCCACGGCGAACGACGTGCTGAAGAACGGCCGTGGCGACCTGATCTCGCTCGGCTTCCTGCTGTCGATCTGGTCGGGGTCTCGGGCGCTCAACGTCTTCGTCGACACGATCTCGATCATGTACGGGCAGTCCGGCGAGCGGGGGATCGTACGGACTCGTGCGCTGTCGCTGACGCTGTACTTCCTGTCGCTGATCGTGGGGATCGTGGTCGTCCCGCTCGTCGTGATCGGCCCGACGTGGCTCAAGGACCTCTTGCCGTCTGGGGCCGAGTTCCTGGCGTACCTCTACTGGCCCGTCGTGACGATCGCCGCTGTCGCGAGCATCGCGACCCTCTTCCACATCTCCACGCCGCGTCGGTCGCCGTGGCTGCGGGACGTGCCCGGTGCAGTGCTCACCTTGCTGATCTGGGTGCTAGCGTCCTTCGTCCTGCGCGGCACGATCACGGCCTCGGTCAGCGGGGGAACCTCGATCTACGGTCCGCTGTCAGCCCCGATCGTGCTGCTGATCTTCCTGTACGCGCTGGCCATCGCCGTCCTCATCGGCGCCGCCCTCAACGCAGCGATCCGCACGATGTGGCCGGTGGCGGACCGGCTGTCCCTGCGGGCACAGGTGGTGACGTGGGTGAAGGCCCGGGTGTCGGCGCGCAGGAGGGCCTCGCTGCCCCTCAACGCGCCGGTCAGGGACGATCCGCCGAGTCTCGACGGGGCGCGTGACGAGCTGACGTCCTCGGTCAAGGGGCTGCGGGAAGAGGCGCGAAAGCCGCTGACCCCCATGCCTCGTGGGTCTGAAAACGCCGCGGACGACACCCAATTTGGAGACGACGCCGATGATCGGATAATGTCTGCACGCACGCGCAGCGGGTGAAAAACCCCGTTCAACACCAATAGCGCGTGTATGCGGATGTAGCTCAGTTGGTAGAGCGCAACCTTGCCAAGGTTGAGGTCGCCGGTTCGAGCCCGGTCATC
>NZ_JBFUEP010000050.1:0-33703 GCF_056403895.1 Pedococcus sp. P2_E5 | reverse complement strand
CCGAGCGGCCGCGGGCGTCGTGCGCCGGCGCGCGTCAGCCACGTGGCGGGGCGACCTGAGAGTGGGGGCAGGTACGACGTCACTCTTCTCGGGCGCCGTCGAGGACCTGCCCTTCTCCCTGCAGTCGCGACGGTCCGGGGACACCGAGGTGACATCTGCCGAGGAGCTGCTTGCCGCCGCACATGCGTCCTGCTTCGCGATGGCCCTGCGGGGCGCGTTGGACCGCACGTCGTCGGACAGCCAGGGCAGTGCGAGCAGCGAGGTCGTGGAGGTCCGGGCCACGTGCTCGCTTCGCATCGACGAGACGGGCTGGACGATCGAGGCGCTCCACCTGGACGTCTCCTCGTCGGGCATCGAGCAGGCGCGGCTGGAGGCTGCGGTCGCCCGCGCGGAGAGCACCTGCGCCGTGTCCAAGCTCGTCGCGGGTCGGGCACGTGTCACTGTGGCGACGGCGGCCGTCCGGGATGCCTGACACCACCGCCCGATACCCCCGGACCTTCAGCCCGGTGCGCATCGGCAACGTCGACCTGCGCAACAGGGTCTTCGTCTCTGCGCACACGACCAACTTCGCAGAGAACTTTCTGCCCACGTCACGACATGTTGAATACCACCGCCAGAGGGCTCGTGGCGGTGTCGGCCTCATCATCACGGAGCCGTTGCGTGTGCACGAGACCAGCCTCGGCCGAGCGGGCGGGCTGTCGGCCGACCGGGCAGGGCTCCCCGTCCTCAGGCGTCTGGTCGAGGCCGTCCGCGAGGAGGGAGCGGCGATCTTCACGCAGATCACGCACGCGGGCCGACACAGCGACAACGTCTTCCGACGCGCGGCGGCGTGGGGTCCCAGTGCGCAGCCCTGGCACGTCACGGGCGCTGTGCCGCACGCCATGACGCGGCAGGACATGCGGGTCGTGACGGAGGCCTACGTCCGGGCCGCACGCCTCGCGCTCGATGCAGGCTTTCAAGGTGTCGAGGTGCACTTCGGCCACGGACACCTGCTGCATCAGTTCCTCTCGCCACTGTCCAACACTCGCCTGGACGGCTACGGCGGGGCGGTGGAGGGCCGTCTGAGGTTCCCCCTGGAGGTGCTCGATGCGGTCCTGTCTGCCGTGGGGGACGAGCTGTTGGTCGGGGTGCGGATGAGCTGCGACGAGCTCACCCCCGGTGGGCAGGCCCTCGAGGAGGGAGTGGCACTGGCACAGCTGCTCTCCACGACTCGCGCGATCGCGTTCCTCAACGTCTCCGTGGCCGCGTACTCGGTGCCCTCGATCGGCCACCACGTCGCGGACATGAGTGAGGGCCACGCACCGTACCTCGCGCCGACCTTGGCCGTGGCCGGAGCGGCCGGATCCGTGCCCGTCCTTGCCGCCTGCCGGTACCTCGATCTCGACGACGTCGAAGGCGCGCTCGCCAGCGGCCTGCTCGCCGCAGTGGCCATGACACGGGCGCACATCGCGGACCCATACCTGGTGCGCAAGACCCTCGAGGGACGGGCCGACCAGGTGCGTCCGTGCGTCTCCTGCAACTTCTGCATCGGCGAGATCGGCGCCCACCGCCCCCTCACCTGCATGATGAACCCGGCAGCCGGCAAGGAGTCGACCTGGCCCGTGGTGCCCGAACCAACGCCCTCCCCACGGCGAGTTCTCGTCGTCGGTGGCGGCCCCTCAGGTCTGGAGGCGGCCAGGGTTGCGGCTGAACGCGGCCACGAAGTGACCCTGTGGGAGTCGTCCGAGGACGTGGGAGGTCAGCTCCGTACCGGCCGGCGAGGCGTCGGGCGGGGGGAGCTCGACCGGCTGGTGAGGTATGAGCGCACTCAGCTCGCGCGTCTCGGGGTCGAGGTCTGCACGGGTTTCGAGGCCACGGCGGCAGCGGTGCCCGCCCACCACGCCGATGTCATCGTGGTTGCCACCGGCTCCGAACGACAGCCGGTCGATGTCGATGGATGGGGTGCCGCTGTCACTGTCGATGACGCCTTGTCGGGCCACGACTGGGCGGGGCGGATGGTGGTGCTTCTCGACGGGGAAGGATCGTGGACCACCGCGTCCGTCGCCGAGACCCTCGCGCGCGGCGGAGCAAGGGTCCACGTGGTGACCGCGGCGTCGTCGCCGTTGTGGGGTGTCTCCGAGTACAGCCGCATGACGGCGCTGGAGCGCCTGCGTGCTCTCGAGGTCCAGTTCTGGACCTGTGCCTCGGCACGGTTTGCAGACGGCGCCGCGGTGGTCAGCTCCAGCTTGGTGGACGCGACGATCCGCATCGGCCCCGTCCATGACGTCGTGGTGGTTGAGCACCCGACGGCCCGCGGCGGTCTTGCGGAGACTCTTCAGGCGCTGGCCGCGGAGGTGCATGTCATCGGCGATGCCTCCGCGCCACGGAGCCTGCTGGAGGCCATGACCGAGGGACACGCCCTGGGGCGTGCCCTCTGAGTCCACCGAATCGGGTGCACGCCCGAGGACCTGCCACGACGACAGCCGACGAGAGATCCCCCACCAGAGAAAAGAGAGATCGATGGCCCGCAAACTGGTTCTGCTCACCTACAACATCAAGCCCGGCAGCCGGATCGAGGAGTACGAGGAGTACACGAGGACAGTCGACTACCCGGCGTTCCGGCAGAACGACCGCATCCACGACTACGCCAACTACGTTGTTCGCGACACGGTCCGCGGCGAGCCGGAGCGGTTCAGGCACTTCGACCTGATGTTCGTGGACAGCCTGGACGCGTTCGATGCGGACGGCAAGCTGCACTTCGGCGACCCGATGATCCTCGAGCATGCCAAGCGCTGGCGCGAGAAGTGGGGCACTGACCCGGCCACCGGGTGGAACGCCAACGTGACGATCTCGTACGCGGACGAGATCCACGGATGAGGAACCCCGAGCGGGCGGGTCCGGAGCGCGGGTGCTCGCCTCGCCGCGCCACCGGACTCGCCGTCGCGCTCGGGGTCGTCTACATGACTCCCGTCTTCTTCGCGGGAGCGCTCAGCGTCCAGATCCGCGGTGAGCTGCGGCTCGACCGCTCGACCTTCGGTCTTGCCGTGAGCGCCTTCTTCGTCGCGGGAGCCCTGCTCATGCCGGTCTCGGGCCGGGTGGTCGACTGGATCGGACCTCGCGCGTCCTACCGGACGTCGGCCCTGCTCTCCCTGGTCGGGCTGATCGTGATCGGCGCACTTTCCCGCTCGGCGGTCACGTTGGGCGCCGGGCTCGCAATCGCGGGCGCCGCCTCCGCCATCGGCGCCCCGGCGTCCAGCACCCTCGTGGTCCGGCTGGTCCCTCCGGGGAGCCACTCGGTGGCGTTCGGACTCGAGCGGTCCGCGATCCCCTTTGCCACGCTGATGGCGGGCCTGGCCGTCCCGACCCTCGGCACAGTCATGTCCTGGCGAGGGATCTTCGGCCTGGCCGCCGTGGCCACCGCGGTGCTCGTGCTGGCGCCACTTCCGTGGGTCGCGCCGCCGGTCCGGTCGCGCGACCTCGGGGCTGCAGTGATGTCGCGACGCCCGCTCCTGCTGGCCGCAGCGGCCTTCGCGATGGTCTCGGCCTCGGCGACCGCCCTCAGCACCTTCTTCGTCGACTTCGGCGTGTCCCGCGGCCTCTCGCCCGGCATGGCGGGAACGCTGCTGGCCCTGGGGAGCGGATCGGCCATCGCAGCCCGGCTGCTGCTGGGGTGGAACGCGCCACGTTCGCACGGCATGGCAGCCGTGTCGGCGATGATGCTCATCGGCTCCCTGGGCTACTTCCTGCTCATCCCCGACGTCGCGTGGCTGGTTCCGGCAGGCGTCGTCGTGGCGTATGCCGCGGGTTGGGGCTGGACCGGGATCCTGTCCTTGGCCGTCGTGTCGGCCTATGCACGAACACCCGGTGCGGCGACCGGCACCGTGCAGGCCGGTGGAGCTGCGGGAGGCATCGTCGGTCCCGTCCTCGTCGGCTCCCTGGCCGAACACCTCTCGTACCAGCACGCGTGGGGTGTTGCGGCGCTGCTCGTGGTCGGCGGGTGCCTGCTCCTGCTCGTGGAGCCGGCGACCCGGCAGGGACGGTGGTGACCCGTGCGTGACCACTGCGACGTCCTCGTCGTCGGAAGCGGGGCCGCAGGACTCTTGGCGGCCTGCCGGGCCGCTGACGCCGGACACGACGTGGTCCTGCTGGAGCGGTCGTCGCTGCTCGGGGGGACGACAGCGACCTCAGGTGGCGTGCTCTGGGTCCCAGCCAGCGCGCCGATGCTCGCCGCTGGGTATCCGGACTCCCGCGCGCGTGCTGTGGAGCACCTGCTCGCCGTCACGCGCGGAACGGTCCCGCAGGAGAAGTTGGACTGGTTCGTCCGCACGGCGGGACTGGCGGTCCGTTACCTGCACCGGCGAACCGCCGTCCGCCTGGTGCCGCTGGCGCGGGCCGACCACCACTGGGACCTGCCGGGCGCGGCCGCCGGCGGACGGGCTCTGGACAACCTGCCGTTCGACACGGCAGCGCACCCTGAGCTGGTCGGGGTCCGTCCGGCCACCTACCTGCCCGAGCTGACCATGGTCGAACGCGAGTCCGGTCTGCCGCCCGGGGAGGCTGCTGCGGTGCAGCAGGCACGACGCGCGGCCGGGGTGCGCACCATGGGGGGCGCTCTCGTCGGGGCACTCGCGGCAAGCGCCCTTGCGCGGGGGGTGCGGCTGGTGCCTGACACTCGGCTGGTTGCGCTCGACCGCGGGCCCGACGGCGCGTGGCGGGCCGTTGCCGGGAGTGACGGAGCGCAGCGGGAGGTCGCGGTGGGGGTGGCAGTCGTCCTGGCCACGGGCGGCTTCGAGTGGGACCAGGACCTGAGGGACGAGCACGTAGGGGCGCCCCTGCTCCCGATCGGCGCGCCGGGCAACCAGGGCGACGGGCTGCGAATGGCGCTCGCCGCCGGTGCGGCCGTGGACCAGCTGGGCACCTGGTGGGGGGCTCCCGTGCTCCAGGACCCGAGTGCCCACTACGACGGCCGGCCGACGGGCCGCATGGCGAGCGTGGAGCTTGCGGCGGCTGGCGCCCTGCTCGTGGATCGTGCCGGTCACCGGTTCGTCGACGAGTCGGCCAACTACCACGACGTCGCGCACGCCATGGCGCAGACCGACCCGGCCTCGGGCGAGAGCCTGCACGCGCCGACCTGGCTGGTCTACGACGCCGCCTGCGCACGGCGGACGTCAGTCGCCGGCCTTCCGGCGGGGACCGCGCCATCGTGGGCCCGGGCGGCACCCACGCTTGCCGACCTGGCCCGCCGGACCGGCATACCGGAGGACGCTCTCGTGGCGACCGTCGCACGGTTCAACAGCGGAGCTCTCCAAGGGCATGACCCCGACCACGGCCGCGGACGGGCTCCGGCCGCCTCGGTGGTCGGTGGCGCCGGCCTGGCGCCCCTCACCGAGCCTCCGTACGTCGCCGTCCCGATTCTGGTGGGGACGCTCGGCACGAGCGGCGGCGTGGTGACCGACGCGCACGCCCGTGTCGTCGATGGCAACGGCGACGTCGTCCGGGGCCTGTTCGCGGCCGGGAACGTCGCCGCGACGGTCTTCGGCGGGACCTACCCGGGCGGCGGAGCTTCCCTGGCCCTGGCGGCGGCTCGCGCCTACGCCCTCGGGGAGGCCCTCGCCGAGGCTCCGGACCCCGCCATGACCCCGTCTCCGTGGTCATCCGCGCCTTCCCGTTGACCTCCGGCTGACGGCCAAGTAGTCTACTGAGCGGACCGGCGTTCTACTGAGCGGAACAGGAGTGGACGTGACAGAAGGCTCATTGCGTGGCTTGCGCGTCATTGACGCCTCCACGATCCTGGCCGGTCCGCTGTGCACCCAGATCCTCGGAGACCATGGTGCCGAGGTCATCAAGGTCGAGCACCCGCTGCACGGCGACGGCATGCGAGGCCACGGAGGAGCCAAGAACGGCGTGCCCCTCTGGTGGAAGGAGATCTCCCGCAACAAGCGCACCATCGGCCTGAGCCTGTCCGACGCCGGTGGCGCCGAGGTGTTCCGGCGCTTGGTCGCGACCGCAGACGTCCTGGTCGAGAACTTCCGGCCGGGCACGCTCGAGCGCTGGGGCCTGGCGCCCGAAGACCTGATGCGGGTCAACCCCGGCTTGGTGGTGGTCCGTGTCACCGGCTTCGGCCAGGAGGGCCCGTATGCCGGGCGCGCCGGCTTCGGGACGTTGGCCGAGGCGATGAGTGGCTTCGCGCACCTGACGGGGGAGGCGGATGGGCCGCCCACCTTGCCGGCCTTCGGACTGGCCGACAGCATCTGCGGCATCGCGGCATCCTCGGCGACGATGATGGCGCTGTGGGCGCGGGCCGCGAACGGGGGCCGTGGCCAGGTGGTCGACATCGACCTGCTGCGGCCGATCCTGACCGCAGTCGGTCCCGGGCCGACCGAGTATCAGCAGCTCGGCGTCGTGGGGCAGCGGCACGGGAACCGCTCGACCAACAACGCGCCCCGGAACACCTATCGCTGCGCCGACGGCTCCTGGGTTGCGATCTCCACCAGCGCCCAGGCCGTGGCGGAGCGGGTCATGCGTCTCGTCGGCCACCCTGACGTGATCGACGAACCCTGGTTCCGGACCGGCCGACAGCGTGCGGACCACGCCGACTTGCTCGACGACCTCGTCGGCGGCTGGGTGGCCAAGCGAACCCGTGACGTGGTTCTGGCCGACTTCGTTGCCGCGGGTGCCGCTGCCGCACCGGTCTACGACGCGGCGGACCTCGCGGCCGACGAACACGTGCGCGCCACCGGCATGCTGACCACCGTCGCCGACGAGGATCTCGGCGAGGTGCTGATGCACGGGCTGATGTGGCAGATGTCCGAGACGCCCGGCCAGATCCGCTTCACCGGACGTGCCCCGGGCGCCGACACCGACGACATCGTCCGCGAGCTGGGTCTCGATGACGCCACCGTCGCCGACCTGCGCAGCCGAGGGGTCATGCGATGACCCCTCTGACCATCCACCGACCTTGAGGCGATCGACATGACCACCAGCGCCACCCATACAGACCCGCTCCTGGCTGCCGTCCGGGCCGGAGTCGACGTCTACGACCTGGGTCGCCCCTTGTCCGTCGGGATGCCGCAGTCCCCGAACCACCCGGCGTTCTGGCACGCGCTGCCGCGCCGACACGGTGACATGGTCCGTGCCGATGGCGGTTCGGCCGCCAACGACCTCATCACCATGGGCACGCACGTCGGGACCCACATCGACGCCTTCGCCCACGTGTCTCATGACGGTCGGCTGATCGACGGCAGCGACGCCCACGAGGCCGGGCGCGGGGGACGGTTCATCGAGCTCGGGGCGCACACGATCCCCCCGTGCCTGCGCCGGTGCGTCTTGTTGGACGTCCCACGCGCGCTGGGGATGGGCGACGGGTGCGTGGCGGGGTACGAGATCACGGTCGACGACCTCGTCGAGACGGTCGAGCGGCAGGGCACACCGCTCGCCGAGGGCGACGTCGTCCTGATCCGCAGCGGCTGGGGCCGCCACTTCGACGCACCCGACCGCATGACCTATGTGGGGCGCGAGACCGGCGTGCCGGGTGTCGGCGAGGCGGCCGCCATCTGGCTGGCCGACCACCGGCCGTTCGCCGTGGGCGCCGACACCATCGCGTTCGAGCACCTCCCAGCGGGCGCGGGCCACAGCGTGCTCCCGGCGCATCGGGTGATGCTGGTGGAACGAGGCGTCTACATCATCGAGGCCATGGCGCTCGAGGACCTGGCCGCCGCCGGCGTCCACGAGGCGACCATCGTCCTCTCGCCGATGCCCGTCTTCGGTGCGACCGGCGCCCCGGTGCGGCCCCTGGTGGTGGTGGGGCGTGACTGACATCGCGGCTGCCACCCTTGCTGCCGGCCTCGCGTCGTTCGCGATCCGCGCCGACGAGGAGGGGCTGCCGCCCGAGGTCCTGGTCAGCGTGCGCCAACGGGTTCTGGACGTGCTCGGCCTCTGCGTGGCCGCCCAGCGACTCCCGACCAGCGGGTTCGCCGCGGACTGGGTCACCTACCAGGCTGGCCGCGAGGAGAGTCACGGGGTCGGGCTGCCCCAGCGGTTGCCCGCCGCCTCCGCCGCCTTCCTCAACGGCGTGCTGGCCCACTCCCTGGACTACGACGACACCCATCTGCCGTCGGTCCTGCACCCCAGCGCCACCGTCGTCCCCACTGCACTCGCCGTGGCGCAGAGCTGCGGGGCGAGTGGGGCCCGCACCGCCACGGCGATCGCGGTCGGCATCGAGGTGGCCGTCCGACTCGGGATGGCCGGCTACGACGTGGACCTCGGCAACTCGGTGTTCTTCGAGCACGGACAGCACGCGACCTCCATCTGCGGGGCCATGGGGGGCGCGGTCGCGTCGGCCCTCCTGATGGACCTGGGCGAGGAGGGGGTGGTCAGCGCTCTGGGCGTTGCGGCGTCCATGGCGTCGGGGATCATCGAGGCGAACAGGACGGGCGGGACGGTCAAGCGGCTCCACTGCGGGTGGGCCGCTCACTCCGCGGTGTCGGCGGCTCAGCTGGTTGCGCGCGGATTCACCGGGCCGCCCACCGTCCTCGAGGGCCGGTTCGGCTTCTTCGAAGCCTTTCTGCGCGGCGAAGCGCGGGTGGAGGCGGTGCTCGACGGACTGGGGGAGACCTGGTCGGTGCCCGGGATCTTCTTCAAGCCCTATCCGGCCAACCACTTCACCCACGCCGCCATCGACGCCGGAGCAGCGCTGCGGGAGAGAGGGGTGCCCCTCGAGCGAGTGCGCGCGATCGAGCTGCGCGTCCCCACCGCCGTCATCCGCACGATCGGTCAGCCCATAGAAGAGAAGCGGGCCCCCACCACGGGCTACCAGGCCCAGTTCAGCGGTCCGTATGCCGTGGTGGCCGGACTCCTGGGCGGGTCGGGACTCGGTGTGGGACTCGACGACTTCACGGACGAGCTGGCGCAGGACCAGTACCGCCGCGAGCTGATGGCCCGGGTCAGCGTCGTGCCTGACGACCGGTGCGACGAGATCTTCCCGCACCAGTTCCCGGCCGTGGTCCGCCTGTGGACCGATGACGGCGAAGAGTGGACCGAGGAGGTCCTCGCCAATCGGGGCGGTCCCGCACGGCCGCTCAGCGAGGCCGAGCTCTCGCTCAAGTTCGCGACCAACGTGGCCGACTGGCTCGAGCCGGCGGATGCCGACGAGGTGCGTCGGCAGGTCCTGAGGCTGGAGCAGCTGGACGACCTCGACGCCGTCATGACGCCACTCACCCGACTCATCCGTCCGACCACCATCGAACCCTCTACCGCTGGGAGCTCCCTATGACCGACTACGACCTCCTGATCACCGATGTCCAGGTGGTCCACCACGACCACGCCGAGCCGTTCCGCGCGGACATCGCCGTGCGCGACGGTGTGATCGCGCGAGTCGCGCCGGACATCGACCGGTCGCTTGCCTCAGAGGTCGTCGACGGTGGCGGCCAGCTTGCCTTCCCCGGCGTGGTGGACGCCCATCAGCACTGGGGGATCTACAACCCCTTGGRCGTCGACACCGCGACGGAGAGCAAGGCGTGCGCCCAGGGTGGCGTCACCACGGCCATCACCTACATGCGCACGGGCCAGTACTACCTCAACAAGGGTGGCGCCTACTCGCAGGTCTTCCCCGAGGTTCTCGAACTGGCGGCGGACCGCTCATACGTCGACTACGCCTTCCACCTCGCGCCGATGATGCGCGAGCACATCGAGGAGATCCCCTCCCTGGTGCAGGACCACGGGGTGACGTCGTTCAAGATCTTCATGTTCTACGGCAGCCATGGCCTGCACGGCCGCTCGAAGGACCAGAACAGCTTCCTGATGATCCCGGAGGGCGAGCGTTACGACTTCGCCCACTTCGAGTTCGTCATGCGCGGCATCCAGGCGGCACGCGAGAAGATGCCGGAGATCGCCGACGAGATCTCCCTCTCGCTGCACTGTGAGACCGCCGAGATCATGACCGCCTACACCAAGATGGTGGAAGAGGAAGGGGTGCTGACGGGACTTGCGGCCTACAGCGCGGCCCGGCCGCCGCACTCCGAGGGGCTGGCGGTGAGCATCGCGGCATACCTCGCGCACGAGACCGGCCTGCCCACCATCAACCTGCTGCACCTGTCCGGCTTCAAGGCGGTCGACGCCGCGCTGCGGATGTCCAAGGCGTTCCCGCACATCGACTTCCGCCGCGAGGTCACCGTCGGGCACCTGTTGGCAGACGTCGACACGGCCAGTGGCATCGGCGGCAAGGTGAATCCACCGATCCGCCCGCGGGAGGACGTCGAGGCGCTGTGGGAGTTCGTCCTCGGTGGTGACATCGACTGGGTGGTGAGCGACCACGCATGCTGCCGCGACGAGCAGAAGTTCGGCGATCCGCGTGATGACGTCTTCCTCGCGAAGTCGGGCTTCGGCGGCGCCGAGTACCTGCTGCCGGGGCTGGTCAGCGAAGGGCGCAAGCGAGGGCTGGGGCTCGACCGCGTCGCGGCGCTCACGAGCTGGAACCCCGCGCAGAGGTTCGGCCTGCGTACCAAGGGCGCCATCGCCGAGGGCTTCGACGCCGACATCGCGCTCGTCGAGGACCGGCAGTGGACCGTGCGTGCGGAGGACTCCGAGTCCTCGCAGGAGTACACGCCGTTCGAGGGCTTCGAGCTCGACGCTGCGGTCACTGACACCTTCGTGCGCGGTCACCGTGTCCTCGAGGCGGGCAAGGTCGTCGGAAGCCCCACCGGCCGCTACCTGCGCCGGCCCACGAGTCGGGCCTGAGCCCAGGGGCCGGTCCGATGGCTACGGTGGCGCGTTCCTACCTGTACGTGCCGGGCGACCAGCCCGACAAGCTGACGCGAGCGGCGTCCCGGGGAGCCGACGCTCTCCTCGTCGACCTCGAGGATGCCGTGCTGCCGGCCCGCAAGGGCGCGGCGCGGGACACGACTCGCGCCTGGCTGGAGAGCACGATCGGCTCCGCCGGGCTGCCTGAGCTGTGGGTGCGACTCAACGCCGACGCGGTGGAGGAGGATCTGGCCGCCGTGGTGCTCCCGGGCCTCACCGGCGTGGTCGTGCCCAAGGCCGAACCCGCCCTGCTCCGACGCGTCGACGAGGCGCTGCGCGCCGTCGAGCGTGAGGTCGGGCTGGTGGAGGGAGTCACGCGGTTGATCCCCATGGTGGAAACGGCGCTGGGCGTCCTGCGCGCAGAGGAGGTGGCGGCTGCTCCTCGGGTGCTGCGACTCGGGATCGGTGAGGCCGACCTCGCGGGCGCGCTCGGCCTGCGGCCGGGGCCGCAACGCGAGGAGCTCTGGCACATCCGGTCTGTGCTCGTGCTGGCCTCCGCAAGCGGTGGTCTGCTGTCTCCCGTCGGCCCGGTGGAGCTCGCGCTCGACGACCCGGACCTCCTCGAGGAAACGACGCAGCTGTTGCTGCGTCAGGGTTTTCGCGCCCGGACCGTCCTCGCGCCGAGGCAGCTGGACGTGGTCCATCGGGTGTTCACGCCGAGTGCCGACGAGGTGCGGGAGGCCTACAGGGTCCTACGGCTGCTCGAGGCCAGCGCGGCCCAGGGTTCCGGCGTCGCTGTCGACGACGACGGCAGGTTCATCGATGCGGCGACCGTACGCAGCGCCCGTGAGGTGCTCGCTCGTGCCCGATGACCCGCTCCCATCAGTGGGGCGACGCGACGCGCCTCCTTCATGTCAAGCGGCGAGACGCAGGGGCCGAACCCCTTGACCACAAGTTCGACAAGAAATACTGTTATCCGGTACGGCGTTCCGGTCAGCGATACGGAGGAAACCCAGTGAGCACCATCAACAAGGGCGACGGGCCTGAGGCGACGAAGGCTTCCTCCGCCGCGGCGCGAGACCGGTCACGTGGTCGCCAGCGTGCATCGCTTCGTCGTGTGGGGGAGAGCCGTGCTCTGCTCTGGATCACGACGCCCCTTCTGCTTGCTCTTTTCCTTGGAGTGTGGAAGGCCTACACGGTGCTGTTCGACGTCGGTCCGCTCCTCCTGCCTGCGCCCGAGGACGTCGGCGCGGCACTGGTCAAGCTCGTGCGTGAGCCGTTCATGTACGAGGCCATCCGGATCACGCTGTACGAGACCGTCGTCGGGTTTGCTCTCGCGGCTGTGGTGGGCATCTCCCTGGGGATCCTCCTCGGTCGAGCGCGCAACCTGGAGCGCGTGCTTTCTCCCTTCCTGGTCGCCACGCAGGTGGTGCCGAAGGTGGCGATCGTTCCGCTGTTCCTGCTGTGGTTCGGTTTCGGGACGACCTCGAAGATCTTCATGGCTGCGATCATCAGCTTCTTCGTGATGATGCAGAACACCATCCTGGGCATCCGCTCCATCGACCAGGGCCACCGTGACCTGATGAGGGTGATCCGAGCTCCGTGGTGGAAGCGAGTGATCTCACTGGACATACCGTCCTCACTGCCCTACGTCCTCACCGGCGTGGAACTTGGCATCGTGTTCGCCATCACTGGAGCAGTCGTCGGGGAGTACCTGGGAGGATCTGAGGGACTGGGAGCCCTCGCCGTGGTCATGCTGGCCAGCCTGCGCACCGATCAGCTGTTCGCGACCGTGATCATCATGACCCTGTTGGGTTTCCTGCTGTACGCGATCGTCGCAGGCATCCGACGGTTCGCGATCCCGTGGCACGAGTCGTCGGGTCGGCTCACCTCGCTGTAACCGATCGCTGCAAACCGAGAGTTTGGTTGCCACGGCGACACGGAAGGCCCCGGCGCACTCGCCGGGGCCTTGCGTTGCGTCGGGGTGACAGGAGCCCCCGTCGCGTCCGGCTTCGTCCCTCAGCCGCGCGCTCCGGCTCCCTGCATCATGTCCCCGGACGCGACAAAGGCCGGTCCGGCTGACGCCGTTCCGGCCCTTTGTCGCGTCGGGGTGACAGGATTTGAACCTGCGGCCTCTTCGTCCCGAACGAAGCGCGCTACCAAGCTGCGCCACACCCCGTGGCTATCGCCACCCACGCCAGTTCGACGGGAGCAGCGACATCGAAGGATAGCCCACCTGACCCGGCCCCTCCCAATCGGTGTGCCGGGTGCCCCGCGCCTGCTCAGGAGCCGACCGGCACCAGGGTCAGCAGACTGGCCTCGGGCCGGCAGGCGAACCGCACCGGCGCGTACGGCGAGGTGCCGAGCCCGGCCGACACGTGCAGCCACGCCGCGTCCGGGGGAGCCGCCGACGACGGCGCCGACCCGGCCCCTGGCCACCACCGCGAGACCCCCTTGGCGCGGTCGGTCGGCAGGTCGCAGTTGGTCACCAGCGCGCCGTGGAACGGCAGCGCGAGCTGGCCGCCGTGGGTGTGCCCCGCGACCAGCAGCCGAGCCCCGTCGGCCGCCATGGGGTCCAGCACCCGCTGGTAGGGCGCGTGCGTGACGCCGATGGTCAGTGCAGCCGCGGTGGACGCGGGACCGGCCACAGCGGCATACCTGTCCTTGTGGATGTGGGCGTCGCCGGTGCCGACGAGCTCCACCTCGGCGCCCCCCAGCGTGAGCGTCGTGCGCACGTTGTCGAGGTCCACCCAGCCGCCCTCGCGCAGGCCCGCGCGCAGCTCCTCGATGGGCAGGTGCACCAGCCCGGGCGGTGCCTCGGCATGGCGTCGGGTGAGGTAGCGAGCGGGGTTCTTCGGCACCGGGGCGTAGTAGTCGTTCGAGCCCATGACGAAGACGCCGGGGAACGCGAACAGCGGCTCCATCGCGTGCAGTGCCCCCGGAACGGCATCGAGCGCGGCCAGGTTGTCACCCGAGTTGATGACCAGGTCGGGCGACAGCGCCGCGAGCCCACGCACCCACTCGACGCGGCGGCGCTGCCGGGGCACGAGGTGCAGGTCCGAGATCTGCAGGATCCGCAGCGGACGCGCTCCCGGAGCCAGCACCGGCACGCTGAACCGGCGCAGCGCGAACCAGTTCCGCTCCACCGCACTCGCATAGCCGACGCCGGCCACACCGAGCGCGGCGACGCCGGCCGCAGCCCCCAGGATCGTGTTCATCACCGCCATCCTTGCAAAGCTATCGCCCCAACAGAAAGCCGGTAGGTCGGACCACCCACCGCCTGAGAGACTGGCCGCATGACCGACCAGAGCCTCAAGGCCACCGTCCAGAGCGACCTCACCGACGCGATCCGTCAGCGTGACCAGGTGCGTTCGGGCACCCTGCGTCTGGCACTGACCGCCATCACCAACGAAGAGGTCTCCGGCACCGAAGCCCGCGAGCTCAGTGACGACGAGGTGCTCAAGGTGCTCGCCAAGGAGGCCAAGAAGCGCAAGGAAGCCGCGACCGCCTACGCCGGCGCGGCCCGCCCCGAGCTCGCGGCCAAGGAGGAGGCCGAGCTCCTCGTGCTCGAGGCCTACCTTCCCGCCCAGCTCTCCGACGACGAGCTCACGACCATCGTCGCGGCCGCCATCGAGCAGACCGGCGCGACCGGTATGCCGCAGCTCGGCCAGGTCATGAAGGTCGCCCAGGGCGTCGTGGCCGGCCGCGCCGACGGCGGGCGCGTGGCTGCCGCCGTCAGGGCGGCACTGACCAAGGCCTGAGGTATGCCGCGTGGCTAGAGCGCACGCGCAGCGGCCACTCACGCGGCATACCGAATGGGGCGGGGCCCCCCACCGGGATGGTGAGGGGCCCCGCTCGGTCACGATGGTGGGGGTGGGATCACCCTGGTGGTGGCGGGAACGTGGGACCTGGACCGCCCTTGGTCTTGGTCGGCTTCGGGGTGGGGGTCGGCTTCGGGATGGGGACGAAGCCGGACGAGACGTAGAGGCCGACGGTCGACCCGCGGATGGCTGAGCCGCTCGGGTCGGTGTAGACCACGATGCCCTGCGGGTACCCGCTGTTGGCCTGCCCGGCCACCTGGACGAGGAAGCCGGCTTCCTTGAGCCGTGCGCTGGCCTCGGCGATCGACATGCCGCTCACGACCGGCACCGCGATGCGGTCGCCGTTGAGGACCTTGTTGCTGGGTTCGCCGAACTGCCGCTCGGGCATGCCCTCGGAGGCGCCGAGCATGATCGCCCGCCACGTCGGGGCGGACAGCGTGCCACCGAAGATGTCGCCGTAGCTGCGGCCGCCGAGCGTCAGGTTCCGGAGGCTGGACTGGCTGTCGGGGGTGCCGATCCACACCGCCGTCGACAGCTGGGCGGTGTAGCCGATGAACCAGCCCTCGGCGTTGTCCTCGGTCGTGCCCGTCTTGCCCGCGGCCGGACGGCTGCCGAGCGAGGCGGCCTTGCCGGTGCCGTTCGTGATGACGCCCTTGAGGAGCTCGGTGGTGCCGCGCGCGATGTCCTTGTCGATGACCTGCTTGCAGGGGTTGGCGCCGATCTTGAGCGGCTTCTTGTCCGCCGTGGTGATCGAGAGGATGGGGTTCGGCGGGCAGTACTTGCCGTCCGCGGCCAGCGTCGCGTACGACGCGGCCAGGGTCAGCGGGGTCGCGTCCGACGAGCCGAGCGTCACGGGGGAGGGGTAGCACTCGATCTGCGCGCCGCTGCCCTGGTGCAGCCCCATCGTCGTCATCGTCTTGCGGACGTTCGAGACGCCCAGCTTGAGCACCAGCGAGGCGAAGGCGGTGTTGACCGAGCTGGCGGTCGCCTTCTTGAAGGGGATCGGCTTGCCGCCGATCGACTCGTCGTTGCGGACCTCCCACGCGACCTGCGAGCCGCAGGATCCCTGCTCCGCCGGGCTGTAGACGGCCGGTCGCTTGGTGTTGGCGTACTTGGAGGGCACGGTGCCGTTGACCGACAGACCCTTCTCCAGCGCGGTGACGATGGCGTACATCTTGGCCGTGGACCCGAAGTGCTGGCCCACGGTGCCGCCGTACCTGCGGTCCACGTTCAGGTTCACCTGGTTGTAGGCGACGCTGGTGTCCTTGCTGGACCTGGGGAAGCTGGTGTTCTGGACCATGGCCACGACCCGGCCGGTCCCCGGTGCCACGATGCTGGCTGCGGCGCCCACGAACTGCGTCCTGCCGCTCTTGGAGTTGTCTCCCTTGGCCCGTCGCAGCGCCTTGTTGCCCACCGGCACACGCTTGGTGAGCTCCTTGAGCGCCATCTTCTGCACGACGGGGTCGAGGGTGGTCTGGATGGTCAGCCCGGCGCCCGTGATGTTCTTGATCCGCTCCGGCTCCGACTTGCCGAGGGCGTCCAGGGCGTGGTTGCTGGTGTCCTTGAGGTAGGCCATGACGTAGTTGCAGAAGTACGGCTCCGACGACGCGGCGCAGTTGCTCAGCGGGTTCTTCAGCTTGAGCATCTTCCGGACCGGGATCGCCTTGGCGGCCTTGAGCTCCTTGTCGGTGATGATGTTGAGGGAGCGCATCCGGTCCAGGACGACGTCGCGGCGGGCCTGGGCCTTCTCGGGGTTGTTGCGGGGGTCGGTCTTGCCCGGGTTCTGGACGAGCCCGGCCAGCAGGGCCGCCTGGGGGAGGTTGAGCTTCTTGGCGCTGACGCTGAAGTAGTGCTGGGCGGCGGCTTCGATGCCGTACGCGAGGTCGCCGTAGTAGGCCAGGTTGAGGTAGCCCTGCAGGATCTGGTCCTTGGTCATCTCCTTCTCCAGGGTGACCGCGTACTTGATCTCCTGCACCTTGCGCGAGGCGCTCTTGCGCACCGCGGCCTGGGCCGCTTCCTCGTCGTTGTTGCGCAGGGCGTTCTCCTGCAGCGTGAGCTTGACGTACTGCTGGGTCAGCGTGGAGGCACCCTGGGTGTCCCCGCCCTGGGCGTTGGACGCCACCGCACGCAGGATGCCGCGGGGGTCGACGCCGCCGTGCTCGTAGAACCGGCTGTCCTCGATCGCGATCTGCGCCTTCTGCATGATCGGCGCGACGTCCTTGAGGTTGACGATGATCCGGTTCTCCTGCTGGGGAGTCGCCAGGATCCCGCCGCGCGCGTCCTTGATCGTGGACTGCTGCGACAGCTGGGTGGCGGTGAACTCCCCCGGGAGGTCGTCGAACATCTTCACTCCACCGGTGGCCGTGCGGCCCGTGGCGAAGGCTGCGGGGATCAGCAGACCGGCCGCCAAGATGCCCGCAACCATCGCCGTGGCGACAAAGGCTCCGAGCAGACTGACAACTTTTCCGAGGTCGGTGGCGCGTTCGTGCATGGCCACAGGGTAACTGCCGAACATGGGGTAACCCGGTTCCGGACGACGAGCGCTTCGAATTGGGCCCACTTGTCACGTTTGCCGTGTTTGGCCTTCACCCCTTCGTGCTGGGACGGCATGGCTCGAAATGACTAGTCCCTTCGGCCATCGCAGAACTACACGAATGGGCCATGTCGTGAAGGTGCCTTCACTTCCTATCGTTTTCAAACGTCGATACGGACATAAGACGCACAGCGAAGCGTCTGAATCAGCAGTATCTGGAGGCACTGAGATGACCATCGCACCAGCGCGACCCGGCGGACAGGCTGTCGGCATGGGATGGATGGATGACTGGGCGCCCATGGGCTCCTGCTCCAAGTCCGACCCGGATGCCCTGTTCGTCCAGGGCGCAGCGCAGCAGACCGCAAAGGTCGTCTGCCAGCGGTGCCCCGTCATCGCCGAGTGCCTCGCGGACGCCCTCGACAACCGCACCGAGTTCGGCGTGTGGGGCGGGATGACCGAGCGTGAGCGCCGGGCCCTGCTCAAGCGCCGACCCAACATCTCCTCGTGGGCCGCCCTGTTCGCCCAGGCCCGCAACCAGACGCCGGCGGAGGCCGAGAGCGCCTGACTGGTCCCACCCCCCGACTCCCACCTCCACGACAAGGTCCCTGCCCATCCCCCCGGGTCAGGGACCTTGTCGCGTCCGGAGGCGCTTCACCCGGCGGTCAGGGCGGTGGCGATCTCGCGCAGGCCGTCGAGGTCGTGAATGTCCTGCGCGGACGCCGGGACCTCGACGACCGGTATGCCGGGGTGTCCGGCCGTGAACCGAGCGGCCAGTCGCTCCTGTCGCGCCGCCGTCTCGGCCAGGGACGCGTGCAGGCGGAGCAGGCCTTCGGCCGTCGCCGCCGTGGGGGACGGGTCGTCGGCATCGGCGAGCTGCTCCGCCGCTGCCAGGGCTCGTGCGGCCGTCAGGGAAGGCGCGGCCACGCGCTGGATCCGGTTCACGACCAGGCCGGCGAGCGGCATACCCTCCTCGTCGAGGCGGCCGGCGAAGAACGACGCCTCGCGCAGCGCGTCGCGCTCCGGCGCGGCCACCACGACGAAGGCCGTCTCCGAGTCCTTGAGCAGGGCATAGGTCTGGTCGGCGCGCTCGCGGAAGCCACCGAACATCGTGTCGAGGGCGGCCACGAAGGTCTGCACGTCCTGCAGCAGCTGGCCGCCGAGCACCTTGGACAGGGTGGTGGTGACGACGTTGACCCCGACGCTGAACACCTTGAACCCGGCGCGCCCACCGGCCTTGGCCGGGGCGGAGAGGAGCCGGATGAAGCGGCCGTCGAGGAACGACCCGAGGCGCTTGGGGGCGTCGAGGAAGTCCAGCGCCGACCGTGACGGGGGCGTGTCCACGATGATGAGATCCCAGCGGCCGTCGCGGCCGGCCTCGGCCCGCAGCTGGCCCAGCTTCTCCATGGCCATGTACTCCTGCGTGCCGGCGAACGAGCTGGAGACGGCCTGGTAGAAGGGGTTGGCGAGGATCTGGGCGGCCTTGTCTTGGGTGGCGTGCTGCTCGACCACCTCGTCGAAGGTGCGCTTCATGTCGAGCATCATCGCGTCGAGCGAGCCGCCCGGCTGGTCGCCCGTGACGACGCCGAGCACCGGACGGGGCGTGTTGTCGAGCTCGGTCAGTCCGAGCGACTGGGCCAGCCGGCGGGCCGGGTCGATCGTGAGGACGACGACCTTGCGGCCGTGCTCTGCCGCCCACAGCCCGAGTGCGGCGGCCGTCGTGGTCTTGCCGACCCCGCCTGCCCCACAGCAGACGACGATCCTGGTCGAAGGGTCGGTCAGCAGGGCCGCCAGGTCGAGGGCGGCGGTCTTGCCGGGGGTGGAGCTGCCTGATGCGGGAGTGCCTGATGCGGGCGTGCGTGCGGCCATCAGACCATCCCCTGCTCGCCCAGCGACTGCGCCAGCACGGTGATCCCGCCGGCCTCGGTGCCCTCCGCCAGGAAGGGCAGCCGGATCGTGAGCCGGCCCTCCTTCTCCAGGATCGCGTCCTGCTCTCGCTCGAGGGCGATCCGGTCGGCGTGGTTGGCGCCGTCGGCGAGCAGGCCGGCGACCATGCCGTCGGTGACCCGCACCCCGACCGTGGCGAGATCGGCCGCGACGCCCTTGGCCAGCCTCCCGTTGCGGGCCCGGCGCACCGACGACAGCGCCTTGTCGGAGAGCAGTGGGTCGCGCAGCTGGTTTACGACGATGGCCCCCAGCGGAAGGTCCGTGCGACGCAGCTCGGCCAGGGCGTCGACCGTCTCCTGCACGGGCATCTCCTCGAGCAGCGTGACGACGTGGACCGCGGTCGTGTGGCTCCTCAGCATCCGGGTGATCGAGTCGGCCTGCGACCGGATCGGCCCCACCTTGGCGACGTCCGCCACCTCGGCGTTCACGTTGAGGAAGCGCACGACGCGCCCGGTCGGGGGAGCATCGAGCACCACGGCGTCGTAGGCCGGAGCCGCCGGTCCCTTGCCGGTGCGGCGACCCGCAGCCTCGTAGACCTTGCCGATGAGCAGGACGTCGCGCACCCCCGGCGCGATGGTCGTGGCGAAGTCGACCGCACCGAACCGGTCGAGCACCGTCATCGCCTTGCCGACCTTGTAGAACTTCTGGAGGTACTCGCGCAGCGAGTCCTTGGCGTCGACCGAGATCGCCCAGAGCTGTCCACCGCTGCGGTCGGTCAGGATGCGCGTCTCGGTGTGACCCAGCGGCGGCACGTCGAACGTCTGCGAGATCCCCTGCCGCCCTTCGACCTCGGCCAACAGCACCCGCTTGCCCTGCCGGGTGAGGGCCAGCGCGAGCGCCGCAGCCACCGTGGTCTTCCCCGTGCCGCCCTTGCCGGTGACCACGTGGAGCCGGACCTGCGACAGGTCGTGGGTGGTCTCGGGCATGCCGCCAGCCTAGGAGGCGAGCACGTCGACCGCGGCGAGGACCTGCGCGAAGGCCGGGTGCTCGGGGTCGATCAGCCCGTAGTGCCCCCCGCCCTTCACCGGCGTGAGGCGCACGTTCGGCGCGTGGTGCGCCGCGGCATACCGCTCGCTCTGGTCGAACGGCACCACGTCGTCGTCGTGGGCGTGCACCAACAGCGCAGGTATGCCGGGTGCGAGCCCGAGCGGGTCGGCCGCGGCATACGCCTCCGGTGAGTCGGTCGGCCAGCCGCCCAGGAAGTCGGTGATGGCGGTGCCCCCCACGCCGGTCTCGGCGCCGTGACCGAGGGCGAGGACGCCGGCCAGGCTCACGATGCCGCGCAGGCCGTGGGCCCACGGCTGGGCGGCGGCCCAGGCGACGAGCTGGCCCCCCGCCGAGTGGCCGACCAGCACCGGAGGGTGGCCGAGATCGGGGTCGCGACGCACGGCGCTGATGGCGGCCGCGACGTCGTCGGCGGTGCCGGGCCAACCACCACCGGGCATCCCCGGCCGGCGGTACTCGACGGCGGCTGTGGGGTAGCCGGCGTCCGCGAAGGCCTGGGCCTGACGGCTGGCGTGGGTGCGGTCGTACTCGGGACGCCAGAACCCGCCGTGCACGACGACCACGGTGAGGTTCCGGGTGACCCGGTCCGGCAGGCGCACGTCGTAGACCTGGGCGGGATCGTCGCCGTAGGCCGTGGTGCGCGTGGGGGGAGGGGCCACCTCGTCGAGCACCTGGCTGGGGTCGCGATGGGTGGCCATGCCCCCATCCTCGTGCACTCCTGCCCGTCGGCGCCCGGACATCACGGGGATAGGCTGCGGGACATGCAGAAATGGGAGTACGCGACGGTGCCGCTCATCGTCCACGCCACCAAGCAGATCCTCGACCAGTGGGGTGAGGACGGCTGGGAGCTGGTCCAGGTCCTCACCGGTCCTGACGGCAACGGCCTGGTCGCCTACCTGAAGCGGGAGAGAGCCTGATGAGTGCAGTCGAAGATCGTCTGGCCGAGCTCGGCCTGACGGTGCCCGAGGTCGCCAAGCCGGTGGCCGCCTATGTCCCCGCGATCCAGGATGGCCGCCGGATCTACACCTCCGGGCAGCTGCCCATGGTGTCCGGCGCCATCGTCCAGACCGGCAAGGTCGGCGAAGGCCACGGCCTCGTGCCGCCGGAGGACGCGAAGAAGCTCGCGGAGCTCTGTGCGCTCAACGCCATCGCCGCCGTCAAGAGCATCGTCGGCGACCTCGACAAGGTGACCCAGGTGGTCAAGCTGGTCGGGTTCGTCGCGTCCGACCCCGCCTTCACCGGTCAGCCCGGCGTCATCAACGGCGCGAGCGAGCTGATGGGCAAGGCCTTCGGCGACGCGGGCATCCACGCCCGGTCGGCCGTCGGGGTCGCCGTGCTCCCGCTGGACGCGCCCGTCGAGGTCGAGATCGTCGTCGCCCTCGCCGACGAGTAGTCCTTTGCCCCGCGTCCTCCCACCGGTTCGATGTAAACACGCCGGTTGTTACCGGCGGTTCTACATCGACCGGGTGGGCGGTGGGGTGGTCCCGTGGTGATCCGCGAGTTCCCGATCGCCGACTCACCGTCCCTGCGGGCCAGGGCGGACTCCTGGCTGAGTGCTCCCTCGCCCGACGGTCCGGTGGTGCCCAAGCGCGCCGCCACCGTCATGTTCGTGCGCGACTGGGCTTCGGACGGTGACTCGGGGGTCGAGGTCTTCATGCTGCGCCGGGTGGCGACGATGGAGTTCGCCCCGCGCATGATGGTCTTTCCGGGCGGTGGGGTCGACCCGCGCGACGCCGACCCCGGTCTGCCGTGGGCCGGCCCGACGCCCGCCGAGTGGGCCTCGCGACTCGAGGTGGACGAGCCAACGGCTCGGGTGCTCGTGGCGGCGGCGGTCCGTGAGGTGTTCGAGGAGTGCGGTGTCCTGCTGGCCGGTCCGAGCGCCGACGAGGTGATCGCCGACGTCAGCAGCCAGCACTGGCACGAGCAGCGCCGACGCCTGCTCCAACGCGAGGCCTCGCTGTCAGAGGTGCTCCGTGAGCACGACCTGCTGCTGCGGTCGGACCTGCTCGGCTACCGCGCCCACTGGATCACCCCCGAGTTCGAGGTGCGGCGCTACGACACCCGGTTCTTCAGCGCGGCCGTCCCGCAGGGTCAGCGCGCCGACGACGACACCACCGAGGCCGACGTCGCCGACTGGGTCCGCCCGGCTGACCTGCTGCAGGCCTGGCGGGACGGCGCTGCCCTGATGCTCCCGCCCACCGTCGTGGCCGTCGAGGAGGTCGCTGCCGCGACGTCGGCCGTGGAGTTCATCGCCGAACGTCCCGTGATCGCCCCCGTGCAGCCCGAGCTGGTCGACACCGGCAACGGCCTGGTGATGCGGGCGGACCTCCCCCGATGACTGCAGCAACCTTTGCTAGCAAAGGAAACTCGCTCACGGACAGGTTGCACACTGTCCGTGAACGAGGAACCTTTGCTAGCAAGGGTTCCTCGAGGGGTGGCCCGGGGTGAGTCCCGCGCAGCCGCCCGAGCCGTCCGCGGCGTTCGGTGACTGGCACGGCGGCCAGGTCACCGACCGCGCCCTTTGCGTCCTGTGCCCGAACCCGAGCCCGATGACGCTCGACGGCACCAACACGTGGGTGCTGCTCGAGCCGGGTGCCACCGATGCGGTCGTGATCGACCCCGGCCCTCTCGACGAGGGCCACCTCCGGGCCGTCGTCGACGCCGTGTCCGCCCTCGGCGCCCGGGTCGCCCAGACGATCCTCACCCACGGACACGCCGACCACGCCGAGGGAGCAGGGCRCTTCGCGGAGCTCACCGGCGCCCCGACCCGCGCGGTCGGGCGGGGGCACGACGACCTGGCCGACGGCGACGTCATCACCACCGGCGGCCTCGACCTGCGGGTCGTCGCCACTCCCGGTCACACCTCCGACTCGCTCTCGTTCGCGCTCGCCGCCGACCACGCCCTCCTCACCGGCGACACAGTCCTGGGGCGCGGCACCACGGTGGTCGCGCACCCCGACGGTGAGCTCGCGGCATACCTCGTGTCGTTGGAGCGCATCGCGCGGCTGACCGGCGACGGTGCGGTGACCGCGATCCTGCCCGGGCACGGGCCGGTCGTGCCGGACGCCGCGGCGATGGTCGCGTTCTACCGGACCCACCGCGCCGAACGCCTCGAGCAGGTTCGTCAGGCGCTGGCTGACGGAGCGGGAGAGGCGCCTGACGTGGTGCAGGCCGTGGTCGAGCGGGTGTATGCCGACGTGCCCCGCGAGGTCTGGCCGGCCGCGGCGATGTCCGTGGCGGCCCAGCTGGACTACCTCCGGCGCGATTCGATGTAAACGCGCCGGGAAACCCCGGCGTGTTGACATCGAACGGGCGAATCAGGGGCGAATCACCGGGCGCGGCGCTGGAGGCGCTCGACGTCGAGCAGGAGGACCGCCCGGGCCTCGAGGCGCAGCCACCCGCGGGTGGCGAAGTCGGCGAGGGCCTTGTTGACCGTCTCGCGGGAGGCGCCGACCAGCTGGGCGAGCTCCTCCTGGGTGAGGTCGTGGGCGACGAGCACCCCCTCCTCGACGGGGCGGCCGAAGCGGGCCGACAGGTCGAGCAGCGCCTTGGCGACGCGGCCGGGCACGTCGGTGAAGACGAGGTCGGCGAGGTTCTCGTTGGTGCGACGCAGCCGCTTCGCCAGGGCCGCGAGCAGGACCTTCGCGACGCTGGGGCGACCCTCGAGCAGGCCGTTGAGGTCGTCGTTGCCGATGCCCAGCAGCTGGGTCTCGGCCACCGCGGTCGCCGTCATCGTGCGCGGGCCGGGGTCGAACAGGCTCAGCTCGCCGAACATCTCGCCGGGGCCGAGGATCGCCACGAGGTTCTCGCGACCGTCGGCGCTGCGGCGACCGAGCTTCACCTTGCCCTCACGGATGACATAGAGCCGGTCGCCCTGGTCGCCCTCGGTGAACAGCACGTCACCGCGCTCGAGCCGAGTCTGCGTCATCGAGGCCATCAGCGTCGAGGACGCCTCGTCGTCCAGCGCAGCGAACAGCGGGGCCTTCTTCACCACGTCGTGATCCACGGGCGACAGTGTGCCACGTCGGATGTCCGCGCCGCCCCGTAGTCTGTGGAGGTGTCTGGATCCCCCGTGCCGGCCGCCCGTGAAGAGTCGCCCGTCGCCCTCACCAGGCGTGCCCGGCGGATGTACCGGGCGCTCCACGAGCACTACCCCTACGCCCACTGCGAGCTCGACTTCGAGAACCCGCTCCAGCTGCTCGTGGCGACCGTCCTGTCGGCCCAGACCACCGACGTCATGGTCAACAAGGTCACGCCCCAGCTCTTCGCGCGCTACCCCGACGCCGCGGCGCTCGCCGGCGCGGACCGCGAGGAGATGGAGACCCTGCTCAAGCCGACAGGGTTCTTCCGTGCCAAGACCAGCTCGGTGATGAAGCTTGGCGCCGAGCTCGTCGAGCGCTTCGACGGCGAGGTGCCCCCACGGATGAAGGACCTCGTCACCCTGCCCGGTGTCGGGCGAAAGACGGCCAACGTCGTGCTGGGCAACGCCTTCGGCATCCCGGGCATCACCGTCGACACCCACTTCGGGCGGCTGGTCCGACGGTTCGGCTGGACCGCCGAGGACGACCCGGTCAAGGTCGAGCACGCCGTCGGGGCGCTGATCCCGCGCAAGGAGTGGACGATGCTGTCGCACGTCCTCATCTTCCACGGCCGGCGCACCTGCCACGCCAAGAAGCCGGCCTGCGGTGCCTGCCCCGTCGCCCGGTTGTGCCCGTCCTACGGCGTCGGCGAGACCGACCCGGTGAAGGCCGACAAGCTGCTCAAGTTCGAGCTCGCCCCCGGGGCGACCAATCCGTATGCCGTGTCGGCGCCTGCCGCCGCCGGCGCGCCGCCGCAGCCACGCGGCATACCCACGGTGGGGGTCACCACCTCGTGACCACGGCCCGCCCTGCGTGGATCGACCGCGCCCGCGACGCCATCGCAGCCGCCGACCGGGGCTACTTCGAGACGTTCGCACCACCCCCCGAGGGTGGGCAGCGCTCCAGCGTGATGATCCTGTTCGGGCCCTCCGACGGTGAGGGCGAGGACGTCGTGCTGACCGAGCGGGCGCACACCCTGCGCACCCAGCCCGGCGACATCTCCTTCCCCGGTGGCAAGCGCGAGCCCTCCGACGCCTCCGCCGCCGCGGCCGCCCTGCGCGAGACGCAGGAGGAGGTGGGGATCGACCCCGCGACGATCGACGTCGTGGCGACCCTGCCGGACATCTACCTCAGCCCGCGCCGCTTCGTCGTCACCCCCGTGCTGGGGTGGTGGCGCGAGGCAGGTCCGCTCGATGGCGTCGACCCCGTCGAGGTGCACCGGGCAGTGCGGGCGCCGCTGGCCGACCTGCTCGACCCGGCGGCCCGGTTCACCGTGTCGCACCCCAGTGGCTACCGGGGGCCGGGGTTCGAGTTCGACGGCCTCTTCGTGTGGGGATTCACTGCTGGGCTGTTGTCCGCAGTGCTCGATTTCGGAGGTTTGACCGTTCCGTGGGACCGTAGCGTCGAGCGTCCACTCCCCGATCGGTACCGGCCGGGTGGGTCCCAGGATGCTCTGACCAAGACCGCGACGGAAGGCCGAGCCTGATGTTCCTCGGACTCACCGTCCTGGACTACCTCCTGATCCTGCTCTTCATCAGCTACGGCTTCACCGGCTTCCGACAGGGTTTGGTGGTCAGCGTCTTGTCCCTCGCCGGCTTCTTCCTCGGCGGGGCGCTCGCGATGTGGCTGCTGCCCAAGGCGATCGGTCACTGGACCGAGCTCGAGTCCTCACCGCTGCTGCGTTCGGTCGTGCTCATCGCCGGGGTGTTCATCCTGGCCTCGAGCGGCCAGGCGGTCGCCGTGGCGATCGGTGGGTCGCTGCGGTCACGCCTCAGGATCAAGCCGGCCCAGTGGTTCGACGCGACGTTCGGAGCGGTGGCCGTGGTGCTGTCCGCCGCGATCCTCGTGTGGTTCATCGCAGGCGCCCTGCGCGGTGGCGCCCCGGCACCCATCGCCAAGGCGATCGGTGAGTCCCGGGTGCTGCGCACCATCGACAACGTGGTGCCCCCGGGCACGTCGAAGCTCTTCGCGTCGTTCCGTGAGGTGCTCGACCGCGAGGGATTCCCGCGGGTCTTCGACGGGCTCGAGAGTGAGCGGATCGCGCCGGTCGCGCCTCCGGACCCGTCTGCCGCCCAGACCGCCGGCGTGCGTGATGCGGCGGCCTCCATCATCAAGGTCACCGGGGTCGCAGCTGCCTGCAACCGCGGTCAGGAGGGCAGCGGATGGGTCGTCGCCCGCGAGCGGGTGGTGACCAACGCCCACGTCGTCGCCGGCATGGAGACCGCCACGCTGCGCATCCACGGCACCGGGCGGTCCTACACCGGCCGGGTCGTCCTCTTCGACGCGAAGCGTGACCTCGCTGTCCTTTCGGTGCCCGGCCTTCCCGCTGAACCGCTGCGCCAGGGCCCGGACCTCGCCCGCGGCGACGGCGGGGTCGTGGCAGGCTTCCCCCTCGACGGGCCCTACCGGCTCGACCCGGCCCGCGTCCGCGAGGTCGTCAACGCACGGGGATCGGACATCTACGGTAGTCCCGGGACCAGTCGTGAGGTCTACTCGCTGTACGCCCAGATCCGTCCGGGCAACTCCGGGGGTCCGCTGCTGTCGACCGACGGCCGGGTCGTCGGTGTGGTGTTCGCCAAGTCGCTGGACGACCCCAGTACGGGTTATGCCCTGACCATGGAGGAGGCCCGTCCGGTCCTCGATGCCGCGTCAGGCGCCGCCTCGCCGGTCGACACCGGCGCCTGCGTCGCCAGCTGACCCGCGACTTCTCCCGCACTTCTGGCCAGGCATGCGGCACGCGGGGCTGGAAATCCTCCCCTCGTGCGGCACCCGTGGCCAGAAGTCGGGAGGGGGCCGGAGTCAGTGGGAGTCAGTGGCGCGCTGGCTGGTCAGCGGAGGGTGGTCAGCGGAGGGTGGCGAGCCAGGCGCAGAGGTAGTCGTTGACCATGCTTGGCGCCTCTTCGGGCAGGAAGTGGCCCGCCCCGGGCACCAGGTGTCGTTCGAACGGGCCCGCGACGTAGTCGGCCGAGTCGCTGGAGGTGTCGGGCAGCACCGCTCGGTCGTGCTCGCCGTGGAGCTGAAGCACGGGCAGCGTGATGGTCGTCCGCATCCTCGCGGCGAACCGCCAGCCGTCGGGCCGGAACTGGCTGCGCACGACCCAGCGGTAGTACTCCGCGGCCGAGTGCGCCACGAACGGCAGGGCCATCGCGTCGGCGTAGGTCCGCGCCTCCTCGGGCGAGGGCCAGATCCCTTCGGGTGAGGCCCACTCGCGCAGCAGCCGCTGGACGTAGCCGCCGTGGACGGTCATCTGCCGCTCCGGCACGAACGGCCGTTGCAGGCCGCCGAGATAGGCGTTGGCCTTGAGCTGTCGGGGGTTGGCGAACGACGCCTTGCGGAACACCAGCGGGTGCGGCATCGAGAGCGACGCGATGGCGCGGGTGACGGTCGGCTGCAGGGTCGGCATGCTCCAGGCGATCCAGCCGCCCCAGCCGTGGCCGACGACGACCGCGCGCGAGGCGCCCAGCGAGCGCAGCACCGAGGCGACGTCGGTGGCCGACGTGCGGGTGTCATAGCCGCGTGGTGGCTTGTCGGACGCGCCGTAGCCGCGCAGGTCCATCGCGCACGCCCGGTAGCCGGCGTCGGCGAGCGCCTGCATCTGGTGACGCCAGGCCCACCAGAACTGCGGGAACCCGTGCAGCAGCAGGACGACCGGCCCCTCACCCTGCTCGGCGACGTGGAAGCGGGCACCGTTCGCTGCGACGAACCGGTGCTCCCACGGGCCCTCGATGAGGGCCATCGAGGCGTCGAGACTCATGACTGGGTATGCCGTTCGGCTGGGTGTGGGGGTGGTGAAGCGCTGGGCGTCGGCCGGGTCAGGACGCGGACTTGACGGCGGTGACGGTGTCCTGGGCGTTCTTGATGGCGCGCTCGGGCTTGCCCTTGATCTTCTTCACGCTGTTGCGGCCGACGAGCGCCAGGATCGCGGCGACGAGGAAGAGCAGTCCGGTGGTGATGAGGTAGCCGGCCCACTCGGGGAGCCAGATGTCGATCACGGCGACGATGGTGTGGAAGAGGAAGATCAGGCCGAGCAGGGCGACGAAGGCTGCCGCCGCGAACATCCCCGCACCAGCGGCTGCCTTCTTGGCGTCGGCGGCGATCTCGGCCTTGGCCAGCGCGATCTCACTGCGGACGATCGTCGAGACGTCGTGGGTCGCGTCGGCGACGAGCTGTCCGATGGTCCGCTCGGTGCCCGCCTGCGTGCCCGTCTGGTTGTTCACGTTGTGTGTGGCCATGCGCGATCACCTTCGCTTCCTGAGAGTCCGGTGTGCCGGCCTGCCAACCCTAACGGCGTCGTCCGGGCTCCACATCCGAGACCTCGAAGCAGTCAGGGACACCATCCCCGTCGTCGTCGCGGGACTCGAGCTCGGAGAGGCGCCGGTAGACCCGGTTGCGGGCACGCAGGACGACCGTGGCCAGAGCCGCCGCGGTGAGCGAACCCACCAGGACCGCCAGCTTGACGTGCTCGTCGCGAGGGCTGCCCGCGCCGAAGGCCAGCTCACCGACGAGCAGCGAGACGGTGAACCCGATCCCGGCCAGCAGGGACAACCCCACGACGTCCCACCACGCGAGGTCGTCATCGAGCTCGGCCCTCGTGAACCGGGCGAACGCCCACGTCCCACCGAAGACGCCCACCAGCTTGCCGAGCACGAGTCCGAGCACGACCGCGAGGGCCGCCTCGTCGGCGAGGCTGTCGCCGAACCCGCCCCCCACCACCCGAACGCCGGCCGCGAAGAACGCGAACACCGGCACGGCCACACCGGCCGACAGGGGTCGCAACCGGTGCTCGAACCGCTCGGCCACGTCGACGTGCGCCTCCAGGGTGCTCACCCGGGGGACACGAGGACGCGGCTTGACCGGCACGACCAGGCCCAGCAGCACCCCCGCCACGGTGGCGTGGACCCCGGACCCGTGCACCAGTCCCCAGGTGAGGGCGGCCAGTGGCACGAGCAGCCACCACCTGACGACCCGTCGCTGCACCAGCCACGCGAACGCCGCGAGGGGAACCAGCGCCAGTGCCAGCAGGGCCGGGTCGAGGCTCTCGGTGTAGAAGATCGCGATGATCGTGATCGCGACGAGGTCGTCGACGACCGCCAGGGTCAGCAGGAAGCTCCGCAGCGCCGACGGCAGGTGGGTGCCGATCACCGCGAGCACCGCGAGGGCGAAGGCGATGTCCGTCGCTGTCGGGATCGCCCAGCCGCGGAGAGCTTCACTGGAGGCACCCAGGAAGGTGACGGTCACGGCATACACGATCGCGGGGAGGGCGACCCCGCACAGGGCGGCGGCCACCGGCAGCGCGGCCCTGGCGGGGGTGCGGAGCTCGCCGACGAGGAACTCGCGCTTGAGCTCGAGGCCGGCGACGAAGAAGAACAACGCGAGCAGTCCGTCGGCCGCCCACTGCCCGAGGGTGAGGTGCAGGTGCCACGCCTGGGGCCCTGCCTGCCAGTCACGCAAGGAGGCGTAGGACTCGAACCAGGGCGAGTTGGCCCAGGCCAGCGCTGCGATCGCCGCGGCCAGCAGGAGGGTGCCGCCGACCGTCTCGGTGCGCAGCGCGCCGCTGACGCGCTGCGCCTCCTGCCACGTGGTGCGGGCGAAGAGGCGGGGCCGCAGGGGGTTGAGGCTCACTGGGGGCCTTTCGGGGTCGATGCCGGCTCAGACGTCCGCAGACGCCGCCGACCAGACTTCCCGGCACACCAGTTGCTCCTGGTGCCCATCCTAGGCGCGAGCGGTGGCGAGCAGCTCGGCGAACATGGTGTCCAGGGCCAGCTGCTCCGCCTCACCCGCCTGCACCTCGCCCTCCTGGGTGAGCGTCTTCCCGAAAGCCAGCCCGGGGCCGTCCACGACCGTCATCTTGACCCGCTCGAGGGTCTGGCGCAGGGCCGACTTCGCGTAGCTCGCGCCGTGCCAGCCGTAGCCGACGCACCCGACGGCCAGGCCCTCCCACTCGGCGTAGAGGAAGTCGATCGCGTTCTTGAGCGCCGCGTTGTAGCCGCGGTTGTACTCGGGCATGACCAGCACGAGCGCGTCGGTCGCCTGCATCGCCGCCGACCACCGACGGGTGTGCTCGTGGGCGTAGTTGCCGTCGGCGGGCTGGCCGGGCTCGTCGAGGAACGGCAGGCCCAGCTCACGCAGGTCGTGAACGGTGACCTCGAACCCCGGGGGGACCGCGTCGAGCACCCACTGCGTGACGAGGTGGCCGATGCGGTGCGGGCGGGTGCTGGCGATCACGACGGACAGGCGCGGCATGCGCTGCAGTCTGTCAGGCGGGACCGATCCTCCTTCGGCACGCTCGCAGGCGCTCTTGTCAGGTCGACAGACGCTGGGTAGCATTCCGCAAATCAGAAGTAAACTTCCATGATGCGAAATATCAGCGAAGGGAATCAGGGCATGTCGGCACCGAGCCCCGGGTACTCCATCACCGTGCGCGCCGAGGCGCCGGCCACGATCGACACGACGGGGGACCTGGCTGCAGCGGTCGCGTCGGCGGGTGGCGCCCTCACCGCCCTCGACGTCGTGGAGTCCCACAGCAACGTCCTGGTGGTTGACGTCACCTGCAACGCCTCCGACGCGGACCATGCGGACCGCATCACCGCCGAGATCGCGGCTGTTCCCGGCGTGACGGTCCGCAAGGTCAGCGACCGCACGTTCCTGCTCCACCTCGGCGGCAAGCTCGAGGTGGTGCCCAAGGTGCCGCTGAAGCACCGGGACGACCTGTCCCGCGCCTACACCCCGGGCGTCGCACGGGTCTGCCTGGCCATCGCGGCGAACCCCGACGACGCGCGGCGCCTGACGATCAAGCGCAACACCGTCGCCGTCGTCACCGACGGCTCGGCCGTCCTCGGCCTCGGCAACATCGGACCCGCGGCAGCGCTGCCCGTGATGGAGGGCAAGGCCGCCCTCTTCAAGCAGTTCGCCGGGGTCGACGCCTGGCCGGTCTGCCTCGACACCCAGGACGTCGAGCAGATCATCATGATCGTCAAGGCGCTCGCGCCGGTCTACGGCGGCGTGAACCTCGAGGACATCTCGGCCCCCCGCTGCTTCGAGATCGAGCGACGGCTGCGCGACGAGCTCGACATCCCCGTCTTCCACGACGACCAGCACGGCACCGCCATCGTCGTGCTCGCCGCCCTGACCAACGCGTTGCGGGTCGTCGACAAGCGGCTCGAAGAGGTGCGCATCGTCGTCTCGGGAGTCGGCGCGGCCGGCCACGCGATCGTGCGGCTGCTCGCCGCCGAAGGCGCCACCGACATCATCGGGTGTGACCGACACGGGGCACTGGACCCGTCGGTCACTCCGAGCGACGAGTTCCGCGGCTGGATCGCCAAGAACACCAACCCTGCCCACGTCCAGGGGACCCTGAAGGAGGTGCTCAAGGGAGCAGACATCTTCGTGGGTGTCTCGGCGCCGAACCTGCTCGACGGCGATGACATCGCCTCGATGGCCGAACGCGCTGTGGTCTTCGCCCTCGCCAACCCCGATCCCGAGGTGGACCCGGTGGCGGCGAGCCGGCACGCGGCGGTCGTGGCGACGGGGCGGTCGGACTACGCCAACCAGATCAACAACGTGCTGGCCTTTCCCGGCTTCTTCCGTGGGCTGCTCGACGCGGGAGCGAGCGACATCACCGACGAGATGATGATCGCGGCGGCGACCGCCATCGCCGACTGCGTCCACCCTGACGAGCTCAACGCCAGCTACATCGTGCCCAGCGTCTTCGACGCCGACGTCGCCCCGGCGGTCGCCGCCGCGGTGCGCAAGGCCGCCGGCGCCACCACACGGCATACCGCCGGCACGACTCATCCCCACACCACGACGGAGGCCCCCGCCCGATGACAGTGGACCTGGACGCCCTGAGCGCCACCCTCGACGAGCGGCTCCGCGATGCCGATGCGGCGCTGGCGCGGCAGTTCCCGGGCGAGCGCGCGATCCGGCAGCCGGTGCACACCGTCTACGTGCCGGCCGACCGCTACGACTCCGCCCTCGTCCCCCGGTGGCAGGGGGAGGCGCTCGCCGCCCTCGCCGACCACGGCCGTGGCGTCACGGACCTGGCCGAGGCCTTCGGCCTGCGTCCAGACCTCGCGGTGGACCTCTCCGGCCGCCTGCGCGACAAGCTGGAGCGCGAACCGATCGAGGACCTGCGGATCGACTTCGAGGACGGCTACGGGACTCGAGGCGACGACGAGGAGGATGCGGCGGTCGACGCAGCCGCCGAGAACTTGGTGCGCGCCATCGACAGCGGTCACGGCACGGCCTTCTCCGGCATCCGGTTCAAGAGCTTCGAGGCGCCGACGCGTCAGCGCGGGCTGCGCACCTTCGCCCGATTCGTCGCGGCCGTCACGAGGGAGGGCCGCCTGCCGGACGGCTTCGTGGTGACCTTCCCCAAGGTCACGTCCATCGAACAGGTCGAGGCGATGGTCATCGCCTGCGAGCAGGTCGAGGCCGGTGTCGGGCTGGACGCGGGCGCGATCCGGTTCGAGATCCAGGTGGAGACGCCCCAAGCCATCTGTGGCCCGGACGGCACGGCCCTCGTCGCCCGGATGGTGCACGCATCAGCTGGTCGATGCACCTCCCTGCACTACGGCACGTACGACTACTCGGCGTCGTGCGGCATCGCGGCGGCGTACCAGTCGATGGAGCACCCCGCCGCCGACCACGCGAAGGCCGTCATGCAGGTCGCTGCCGCCGGCACCGGCGTGCACCTCTCGGACGGGTCCACCAACATCCTTCCGGTAGGCACCAAGGATCAGGTCCTGGCCGCCTGGCGGCTGCACGGGCGACTGGTCCGTCGCTCGCTCGAGCGCGGCTACTACCAGGGCTGGGACCTGCACCCCGCGCAGCTCCCCAGCCGGTTCCTCGCCACGTACGCCTTCTACCGCGAAGGCCTGGGTGCTGCCGGCCAACGCCTCAAGAACTATGTGGGACAGGTGGATTCGGGTGTCATGGACGAACCCGCCACCGCCCGCGCCCTGTCCGACTTCGTGGTCCGCGCGCTCGACTGCGGTGCCACGGACGAGCAGGAGGTGAAGCACCTGACCGGCCTGGACCGAGCCGCCATCGACCGCCTCGCGAAGCGCTCACCGAGCTGAGGGACGTCCGGCACCTGACCCGGGTAGGTTGGCGGCATGCAGGTGCGGGTGGAGTTCACGACCGAGCCGTTCCACGGCGAGGACGACCAGCTGCCGGCGCACGTCACCGCCGCCGCCGACGTCCTCCGGTATGCCGGGTTGTCACCCGACCTGGGCCCGCTCGGCACGTCCGTGGAGGGCGACGCCGAGGTGGTCGTCGACGCGATGGCGGTCGCGCTCAAGGAGGCGTTGTCCCACGGCGCGACCCGGGTGACCCTGACCCTCGGCGACGTCGACGCGGTGACCGCTGCTGCGAACGCGACCGGTGCGGGGGACGTCGCGGCCGGTGCCACCGACCTCACCGACGGCCTGTCGCGGCTCATCGCAGACGTCGAGCGCGAGCTCGGGGGCTCGCTCGCGGCCCTGCCGCGGGCCGAGAAGCAGCACGCCGTGCGGCTGCTCGAGGAGCGCGGCGCGTTCGAGATGCGCCGCAGTGCCGAGACGGTCGCGGAGGCGCTGGGCCTGACCCGCTTCACCGTCTACAAC
>NZ_JBFUEP010000049.1:0-34275 GCF_056403895.1 Pedococcus sp. P2_E5 | reverse complement strand
GGCGAACAGCGGCTCCAGCAGGAGATGCTGCTCGGCATCGGCGGCGTCCGTGCGCTGCGGTTGTGGTCGCGACTGACCGGTGCGCCGGTGCCGGACGTCTACCACACCAACGAAGGGCACGCCGGCTTCCTCGGCGTCGAGCGGATCCACGAGCTGACGCAGTCGGCGGGGCTCAGCTTCGACGAGGCCCTCGAGGCCGTCCGTGCCGCGACCGTGTTCACGACCCACACCCCGGTCCCCGCGGGCATCGACCGGTTCGAGGCCGACCTCATCACGCGCCACTTCGGCGGCGACCTCGCTGTCGAGGGCGTTCCCGTGGAGCGGCTCCTCACCCTGGGCGCCGAGGACTACCCGGGCGGCCAGCCCGGCATGTTCAACATGGCCGTCATGGGCCTGCGCCTCGGGCAGCGGGCCAACGGCGTCTCCCAGCTGCACGGTGTGGTCAGCCGTGAGATGTTCGACGGCCTGTGGCCGGGCTTCGATGACGACGAGGTCCCGATCTCCAGTGTCACCAACGGTGTCCACGCCGGCACCTGGGTGGACCGCAAGGTCTACGAGGTCGCCGCGAAGCACCTGGGCACCACCGACATCGAGCGCGACAATGCCTGGGACCGCATCGGTGACGTTCCCCGTGACGCCATCTGGGCGACCAAGCGCGACATGCGCGAGCAGCTCGTCGTCGAGGCGCGCCGCCGCACGAAGTCGTCGTGGACCAAGCGTGGCGCCAGCCCGGCCGAGCTCGGCTGGGTCGACGACATCCTCGACCCCGACGTGCTGACCATCGGGTTCGCCCGCCGCGTGCCGACCTACAAGCGGCTCACCCTGATGCTGCGCGACCCCGCGCGACTCAAGCGGCTGCTGCTCGACCCGAAGCGCCCGATCCAGCTCGTCATCGCCGGCAAGTCCCACCCCGCGGACGAGACCGGCAAGCAGCTCATCCAGCAGATGGTCCGCTTCGCCGACGACCCGGAGATCCGCCACCGCATCGTGTTCCTCCCGAACTACGACATCGCGATGGCGCAGTACCTCTACCCGGGCTGCGACGTCTGGCTCAACAACCCGCTGCGCCCCTTCGAGGCGTGCGGCACGTCGGGCATGAAGGCCGCCCTCAACGGTGGCCTCAACCTCTCCATCCTCGACGGCTGGTGGGACGAGTGGTTCGACGGCGAGAACGGCTGGGCCATCCCGACGGCTGACGGTGTCGACGACCCCGAGCGCCGCGACGACATCGAGGCGTCCGCGCTCTACGACCTCATCGAGAACTCGGTCGCCCCCAGGTTCTACGACGTCGACGCCGAGGGCCTGCCGCAGAACTGGATCTCGATGATCACCCACACGCTGGCGACGCTCGGGCCCAAGGTCCTGGCCAGCCGGATGGTGCGCGACTACACGACCCGGCTCTACGGTCCCGCTGCGCGAGCCGGTTGGGCCCTCAACGGCGAGACCTTCGTCGGGGCCCGCGACCTGGCGGCCTACAAGGCCAAGGTCAAGGCCGCCTGGCCGTCCGTCCACGTCGACCACGTCGAGTCCTCGGGTGTCTCGGACAGCCCGCAGATCGGGGAGACCCTGCACGTGCGGGCCTACGTCTCGCTCGGTGCCCTGACACCGGACGAGGTCGACGTGCAGATCGTGCACGGAAACGCCCACTACAGCGACGACCTCAGCGACGTCGACACCCAGTCCCTTGTGGCCGTCGAGTCCTACGAGGGTGGCCGCCACCAGTTCGCGGGCGACCTCGCGCTGGCCCGCACCGGCTCGTTCGGCTACACCGTCCGAGTGCTTCCGAAGCACTCGGGCCTGGCCAGCACCAGCGAGCTCGGCCTGGTCGCCAACGCCTGACGCGTTCCCCGGCCTCACCAACGGCCAAGCCAACAGCAGCAAGGTATGCCGCGTGCGGACGTCCGCACGCGGCATACCCATGTCCGGGTCAAGTGTGGACAACTGGCGCCGTATCGGCGCCGTGTCGGTGCCGTATCGGGTTGCGGTGCAACGGGTTTCGCGATTCGGTGCGTTGTCAGAGGTGGTTGTTAGGTTGGTTTCATGTCCGGGGGGATGTCGTTCGAGGAGCGCCGCGCGGCGGTGGAGCTGGCGTGTGTCGCCCTGGCCGGGGTCGATGCTGAGTTGTGGTCCGCCGGGGGTGCCGAGCTGGGTGGGTTCGCGGGCCTGCTCGACSAGCTGGGTGCGCGSGTGGACGCSGCGCGGGTGGAGGTGGTGCGTGAGGCTGTCGACCGCGGTGAGGCYGGGGCTGGCCGGTGCGGTGCGTCGGCGTGGTTGCTGGACCATTCCCCGTCGCTGCGGGCGGGYGGGTCGGCGCGGGTGGTGCGGGTGGCYGAGACCGCCGGCGACGACCGGTATGCCGCGCTGGTGGGCGCGGTGCGCGAGGCGCGGGTGCCGCTGGTCACGGCGGCGGTGGTGGTCGAGGAGTTCGAGCGGCTGAGCCCGCGGCTGGCGGTGGGKGCGGASGGGCCGGTGCTGGACGGGCTGGTCGAGGTGGCGTCGTGGGGGCGGCCCACGGAYGTGCGCGGTTTGCGGGAGCGGCTGGTCGCCAGGTACGGCGCCGAGGGGGAGTTCCAGGCCGAGCAGGACCGCGCCCAGGAACACCGCAGCCTGTCCCAGCCGTTCGCGGAGGGGACCGGGCTGTTCGAGTACACGATGGTGGTGGACGCCGAGGCGAAGGCGACGATCGAGGCCGCGGTGCAGGGGCTGTCGGCGCCGCGCCCGGGCGATGGTGAGCCGGACCGGCGGCCCTCGGGGCAGCGGCGGATGGACGCGCTGCTGGAGGTGGTGCGCCGCGGGGTCGCCTCGGCGGACGGGGTGGCCACCACCCCCAAGGCCGAGCTGTTCGTGACCGTGACCCTGGAGGACCTGGTGGCCCGGTCGAACGCCGCGACCGTGTTCGCCTCGGGGGAGGCCGGCACCCTGATCGGCCCCGAGACGGCCCGGCGGGTCGCGTGTGACGCGGGGGTGGTGCCGGTGGTGCTGGGCAAGGACGGTCAGATCCTGGACCTGGGCCGCCGGTTCCGGCTGTTCACCTCCGCCCAGCTGCGGGCGTTGTGGCTGCGCGACGGCGGGTGCACCTTCCCCGGCTGCACCGTGCCGGCGTCCTGGTGCGACGGTCATCACCTGCGGCACTGGGCCGACGGCGGTCCCACCGACCTGGGGAACGCCGCCCTGCTGTGCGGGCGGCACCACACGATCGTGCACCGCAAGGGCTACCACGCCGAACTCGTCGACGGGCGGGTCCGGTGGGACCTGACACCCGGCGCCTACGACCACTGGCTCGCGGAGCTATCGAGCGCGGGCGCGGGCGGGGGTTCCGGCTTCGCAGAGTCGCCGGCGATCCGGTCCTATGACGTGTGGGGCGAGCTGGAGACAGCCGCCGGCGGGCGGAGCGCCGTCGACGGCGTGGCAGGGGCCCCGCCCTGGCGACCATGACCGCGCCCCACAGCCCGCCGCACCCGGCGGGCCCGCTGGCCTGCCCACCGGCGGACGGGCGGATCGAGCACCCGCTTCACCGGCAGGGTCGCCTGCGGCCCCGACCTGGACTGACCGGCGCACATCGAACCGACCCAGCGCGTCGTTGGCCGCTCAGGTGCGCAGGTGGGCGACGTTGGCCCACCCGGGATCCGGGGTGACCCGGATCCGCACGTCCTGCGGCCAGGGGTCGCAGATGCTGGCCAGCAGCGGGACGGCGTCCGCGGCCCCGTCGAGGTAGACGTGCAGGACCCGCACCCCCGCCTGCGACTGGTGCGCGACCACCCTGCCGGTGTCGCCGAGACCTTCGGTGATCGAGTCCTCGAGGGTCCGCAGCGCGGCCAGCGCGTCCTCTCCCGGCAGGCCCCGCTCGGTCTGGTCGTCGTAGGGGACGACGACGGCGGCATGGGTGTCGAGTTCCGGCGCGGTCGCCGACGCGAGCGGGACCTGGGTCATGGCAAGGACCGGCCCACCCTCGCCGTCCCCGCTCAGGATCGCCCAGCCGGGCCTGCCCTGCGCGTCAGTGTTCTCCGCCTTGAGGTCGCGCACGACCGCGCGCAGACCGGTCAGCCCGAACCCGTCGAGGGGGGCGACCAGCGCGGGCGAGACCTCTCCGACCCACAGCTCCACGTCGGTCTCGCCCAGGGCGTTGTCGAGGGCGAGGAACGTCACGGTGATCCGGCTGTGTTCGTCCAGGGTGGGAAAGGCCGGGTGGTGAACGCTGACGTCGACGCGGTGACCTTCCCGCCGCGCGCCGACCACCACGTCGGCGAAGGCGATGCGGTGCCCGCCGATCTCGAGCTCGAGGGACTCCGCGTCCGGGTTGGCCTGCCGCGAGTCCGCGAACTCCCACGTGGCATCGGCGTCCGGAGCGGCCTTGAGCCAGCGACGGGCGGGGGCGCGAAGGGCGGCGTCGCCCTCCGGACTCACGACGAGGCAGTGCTTGGCCGCCGACCCTGGACTGAGCTCCCAGGCGAGGCCGGGATGGATGCCGGAGACCCCACGGCTCATCTGCGTCACCAGGGCGTCGTTGCCGCCGCCGCCGATGCTGTCCTCCGCCAGGGCCCTCCCCTCGGCGGCCCACCACGACCAGAAGGCATCGATCGACTCCTGCGTGCCCTGCGCGCCGCGGTCGTCACGGTCCTTGCTGCGACGGAAGATCCCCATGAGGACAGTCTTGCGCGTGGGGGCACGCGAGAGGCCCGGATTCCAAGTCCAGAAGTCGAACCGTGGAGGAATCCGGGCCTCTCGGCCGAACCTCAGCTGAGGCGTTCGTAGATGATGGCCATGCCCTGGCCACCGCCGACGCACATGGTCTCGAGGCCGAACTGGCCGTCACGGGCAGCCAGGCCGTTGAGCAGCGTCGTCGTGATCCGCGCACCGGTCGAGCCGAAGGGGTGGCCGAGCGCGATCGCCCCGCCATGCACGTTGAGCTTGTCGAAGTCCATGCCGAGGTCGTCGGCCGACGGCAGCACCTGCGCCGCGAACGCCTCGTTGATCTCGTAGAGGTCGAGGTCGCCGATGGTCATACCGGCGCGGGCGAGCGCCTGGCGAGACGCCTCGACGGGGCCCAGGCCCATGATCTCGGGGGACAGGCCGGAGACGCCGGTCGACACCACGCGGGCCAGCGGCGTCAGGCCCAGCTCCTTGGCCTTGGTGTCGCTCATGACGACCACCGCGGCGGCGCCGTCGTTGAGCGGGCAGCAGTTGCCGGCGGTGATGGTGCCCTGCTCGCGGAACACCGGGTTGAGCCCCTGCAGCGCCTCGAGCGTCACCCCTGCCCGCGGACCGTCGTCCTTGCTGACGACGCTGCCGTCGCCCAGGGTCACCGGGGCGATCTCGCGCTCGAAGAACCCGTCGGCGATGGCCTTCTCGGCGCGGTTCTGGCTGCTGACACCCCACTCGTCCTGGCGCTCGCGCGAGATGCCACGCAGCGTCGCGACGTTCTCCGCGGTCTGCCCCATCGACAGGTACACGTCGGGCAGCAGGTCCTGCTCGCGCGGGTCGGACCAGGTCTCGTTGCTCGTGGCGATCTGCTCGCTGCGGGCGGCGGACCCGGCGAACCGGGGGTTCTGGTCGTCACCCGACGAGCCGCCGGCCCCGGCCCAGCTGGTGTACTGCGAGACGCACTCGACTCCACCGGAGATGAAGATGTCGCCCTCGCCGGCCTTGATCGCGTGGTAGGCCATCCGCGTCGTCTGCACCGACGAGGCGCAGAACCGGTTGATCGTGGAGCCCGGCAGCCCGTCGAAGCCGGCCAGCACGGCGATGACCCGGGCCATGTTGGAACCGTGTCGACCCGACGGCTCGGCGCAGCCCCAGTAGAGGTCCTCGACCAGACGCGGGTCGAGCTCGGGGATCTTGGCCAGCGCGGCACTGATCACCTGCACGGACAGGTCGTCGGGACGCATGTCCTTGAGCGAGCCCTTGAACGCGCGCCCGATGGGCGTGCGGGCGGTCGAGACGATGACGGCTTCGGTCACGGGATTCCTCCTCGTCGAGCGGCCGCGAGATAAGCGGTCGCTTAGTCAGCCTCGATGGTATGCCGTGTGGCTGGGTCCGTGGGTGTGTCCTTGCTCTCGCCGGACCGGGCAGCGAACGGGGCCGGGGACGTGTCCGAGGACGGGGTCGCGGCGTCGGTCGGGACCCCTGCCGCACCGTCTCCCGGCTCGTGGCGGTCGGGCACCGGGTTGTGGGGGCGACGCAGCAGCATGGCCCATCGACCGCGGGGGCCACGGCTCTGGCCGGCGATCTGGGTGGCGCTCACCTCTGTGCCCGGGTCGCGCACGGCGTACACCGCTGCCACGGCCACCGGACCCACGCCCTCACCACGGCGGGTGTCGGGGGCGCGGTCCTCGAACCGCTCGCCCGACCACACTCCCAAGGCGGCATAGACGCTGGGCAGCAGCGCGGAGGCGGCGCGGGCGTAGCCGGCGGGGGAGGGGTGGAACCGGTCGGCGCTGAACATCTCGTGGGGGCGTTCGGCGAACTCGGGACCGAGCAGGTCGCCGAGCGACACGGTGCGACCACCGGCCTCGACCACCGCGACGGTCTGGGCGGCTGCCAGGTCGCGCGACCAGCGCCGCCCGATCAGCCGGAGTGGCTGGGGGATCGGCTGGATGGTCCCCAGGTCGGGGCAGGTGCCGACGACGACCTCGGTGCCCAGCGCCCGCAGCGCCCGCACCGTCGTCTCGAGGTGGCGGACCGCTACCGCCTTGTCGATGCGGTGCGTGACGTCGTTGGCGCCGATCATGATGACGGCGACGTGGGGGCGTGCGACCTGGTCCAGGGCGTTGGCGAGCTGGAGCTCCAGCCCGGAGGACTCGGAGCCCACGACCGCCGTGTTGGTGAGGTGGACCGGTCGACCGGTGAGTGCGGAGACACCGTTGGCGATGATGGCGCCGACCGTCTGGTAGCGGTTGTCCGCGCCCATCCCCGCGGCGGAGGAGTCGCCGAGGACGACGAGCTCGACCGGCTCGCCCACGCCGGCGCCATAGGTGCCGTTGTCGTCTGGCGACCCGTCGAAGGGCTGGCCGACGAGCCGGCGGGCCACCTTGGCCTCGGCCTTGAGCACGCCGTAGCCCAGCGCGCCCAGCGCGCCGATGCCCGCAGCGAGGCCGCCACCGCCGTAGGCAGCGGTGGCCGCGATCTTGCGTGCGCGTCGAGCCCGGCCCATCGGCAGTCCTCTCTCCTCGCTGGTCTCCCTGACGTTAACGGCTGTCCATGACATGGTGTGCCCCCTCCCCCTCCGATGGTGCGCCGGGGGTCTTCGGAAGGGATCCACCACCTGTGGGAGAGGACAGGGAGAGGACCGTGATGCCGCCCGACGGCCGTCCGGGGCGTTGTCCAGCATCTGAGAGGATGGGCTGGTGAAGTACGCAGAGCACATCGCCGACCTCGTCGGGAACACGCCCCTCGTCAAGCTGAACTCGGTCACCGAAGGGGTCGCCGCGACGATCCTGGCCAAGGTCGAGTACATGAACCCGGGTGGGTCCGTGAAGGACCGCATCGCGCTGAAGATGGTCGAGGCGGCCGAGGCCTCCGGCGAGCTCAAGCCCGGCGGCACCATCGTCGAGCCGACCTCCGGCAACACCGGCGTGGGTCTGGCGCTCGTGGCCCAGCGCCGGGGCTACAAGTGCGTGTTCGTGTGCCCCGACAAGGTCAGCCAGGACAAGCGCGACGTGCTCAAGGCCTACGGCGCCGAGGTCGTGGTCTGCCCGACCGCCGTGGCTCCCGACCACCCGGACTCCTACTACGAGACGTCCGACCGCCTCGTGCGCGAGATCGACGGCGCCTGGAAGCCCAACCAGTACGCCAACCCCATGGGACCCGCCTCCCACTACGAGACCACCGGCCCCGAGATCTGGAGCGACACCGACGGCCGGGTGACCCACTTCGTCGCCGGCGTCGGCACCGGTGGCACGATCACCGGCACCGGCCGCTACCTGCGTGAGGTGTCCGACACCCGCGAGGGCGGACGCGTCCAGGTCATCGGCGCCGACCCCGAGGGTTCGGTCTACTCGGGCGGCACCGGCCGGCCCTACCTCGTCGAGGGCGTCGGTGAGGACTTCTGGCCGACGGCCTACGACCCCAAGGTCGTCGACGAGGTCATCGCGGTCAGCGACGCCGACTCGTTCGAGATGACGCGCCGCCTCGCCAAGGAGGAGGGCCTGCTCGTGGGTGGCTCCTGCGGCATGGCCGTCGTCGCCGCCCTGCGCGCGGCGCAGGACCTGCCCGCCGAGGCCGTGGTCGTCGTGCTGCTGCCCGACAGCGGCCGCGGCTACATGTCCAAGATCTTCAACGACGACTGGATGAGCTCCTACGGCTTCATGCGGTCCGTCGACCAGAGCACCGTCGGCGAGCTGCTGCACAAGAAGGCCGGCGACATGCCCGCCCTCGTCCACACGCACCCCACCGAGACCGTGCGCGACGCCATCGAGATCCTGCACGAGTACTCCGTGTCGCAGATGCCGGTCGTCAAGGCCGAACCGCCCGTCATGGCCGGCGAGGTGGCCGGGTCGGTCAGCGAACGGGCCCTGCTCGAGGCGCTGTTCAACGGCTCCGCGCACCTCACCGACTCGGTCGAGAAGCACATGGAGGCCGCGCTGCCCCTCGTCGGTGCGGGCGAGCCCGTCTCGGTCGCCCGCCACGAGCTCGAGAAGGCCGACGCCATCATGGTCGTCGAGGACGGCAAGCCGGTCGGTGTGCTGACCCGCGCCGACCTGCTCATCGCCCTGGTCGACTAGCGCTCGGTCCTCGCGCAGGAGCCTTACCGCAGCAGCTCTACCGCAGCCGTCGCGCCATCTCCGGGTGCGGCGGCTGCGTCGCGCCCGGGTGCAGGATGCCGGCCAGCGCCTCGACGCCGTCGACGAGGCGCGGTCCGGGGCGCGCGAAGCTCGCGTTCGCGTCGACTGCCCAGACAGGTATGCCGGGTGGCAGCTCGCCGTCGTCGATCGCCTTGCGTGCCAACGCGACCGAGCCCTCCAGGTCGTAGCCGCAGGGCGCGCACACGACGACCTCCGGGGCGCTCTCCCGGACCGCTTCCCAGGTCACCCGGACCGACTTCTCGCCGGCATCGCCGAGCGCGTTGACGCCACCGGCCAGCGTCACCATCTCGGGCACCCAGTGCCCCGGGGCGAAGGCGGGATCGGTCCACTCGAGGACCAGGGCCCGCGGACGGGGCGCGTCGCGCACGGCCTGCTCCACGGCATACAGGCGCTGGCGCAGGCCGGCCACGAGCCGGCTGGCGGCGCCCTCGCAGCCGGTGGCGGCGCCGAGGGTGGTGACCGAGTCGAGGACCTCGTCGAGGGTGTGCGGGTCGATCGTCAGGACCTCGGCCCGGCACCCGAGGTAGGCGAGCGCGTCGTCGACCACCGACACGTCGACCGCGCAGACGGCACACAGGTCCTGGGTGACCACCAGGTCCGCGTCCAGGGCGCCCAGGGCGCCCAGGGCGCCCGCGTCGAGGTGGTAGAGGTCTTCGCCGGCGGCCATCGCCCGGGTCACGAACGCGTCGATGTCGCGGGGCGACAAGCCTTCCGGGATGGCAGTGGTCGAGACGATCGTGCGCGTGCGGGCCTCCACCGGGGTGTCGCACTCGAAGGTGACGCCGACGACCTCGTCGCCTGCCCCGATGGCGAAGAGGATCTCCGTCGTCGAGGGGAGCAGGGACACGATGCGCACGGACCAGACCCTACGCGGGCCTGCGCGGGGAGGGCGTCGTGGCCGCGAAGGTGTCAGTCGCTGTCCCGCCGCCCGCCGACGTCAGAGCTCCAGCAGCATCAGGTGCAAGCCCACTCGTCCGTGGATCCTGGACTCGAAGGCTGCTGGGACTGTTGCGAGGATCCTGAAGCCCAGGTCCCGCCACAGCCGCAAGGCAGCGGTGTTGGTCTCGACGACCGCGTTGAACTGGATGGCCGCGAAGCCCTCGCGCCGGTGCCACGCGACCATGTCCTCGGCCAGGGCGCGCCCGACGCCCTTGCCCCGTGCCGCCGACCCCACCATGAAGCTCGCCGTGCCGATGTGGGAGCCGCGCCCCGGTCGGTTGGGCCCCATCTTGGCGCTGCCGAGCAGCGTGCCGTCGTCGTCGACCGCGACGACGGTGCGCCCGGGCGGACGCTCGAACCACAGGTCGCGGATCTGGGCGTCGTCCAGCCCCTCGGGATAGGCGTACGTCTCACCGGCCTCGACTACCTCGCGGAAGATCCGCACGAAGGCGTCGAGGTCGGTGTCGGTGATGTCACGGATCTGCACGCCACGACCGTATGCCGTGTGCCCACCGCCGCGGCGACCGAACCGGTCATCCGCGACTGAACCTTCAGTCCCCATCGCTACTTTCAGTCCCGCGCGAGCTGTCACGCAAGTCAGGTGCCGAGGTCGCTCGAGTCGTTGACGCGCAGCACGCTCTCCTGAGAGGGCAGCTGGTCCTGCTTGACCAGGCCGACCGGGCAGGTCATCCCGTTGGGCCCGTGGTTGCAGTAGCCGCCGGGGTTCTTGTAGAGGTACTGCTGGTGGTAGTCCTCGGCGTAGTAGAACTGGCCCGCGTCCTCGGCCGACCGCAGCTCGGTGGTGATCGTGCCGAACCCGTTGTCGCTCAACACCTTCTGGAACGCCTCGCGCGTCGCCTCGGCTGCGCGCTCCTGGTCCGCGGTGGTCCAGTAGACGGCGGACCGGTAGGCCGTGCCGATGTCGTTGCCCTGCCGGTTTCCCTGGGTGGGGTCGTGGTTCTCCCAGAACTCCTTGAGCAGCAGCTCGGGCGTGGTCTGCTCGGGGTCGTAGGCGACCAGCACCGCCTCGGCGTGACCGGTCAGGCCCGTGCACGTCTCCTCGTAGGTCGGGTTCGGCGTGAGGCCGCCCATGTAGCCCGCCGCGGTCGTGACGACGCCGGGCAGGCGCCAGAAGATCCGCTCGGCGCCCCAGAAGCAGCCCATCGCGATGTAGAGCACCTCGGTGCCGTCGGGCCACGGACCCTCGAGCGGGGTGTGGAGGACGACGTGCTCGTCGGCGATGTGGAACGGACGCGTCTCGCGTCCGCGCAGGGCGTTCTCGGCGGTGGGCAGGGTGGTCTTGGCGCGCGATCCGAATATCACGACTGGTCCAACGCGGCCCGCCCCACGACTGTTCCGGGGCCGGACCTTACGGTCCGATGACGCGCCGCCGGCAAACTCGCTGGCCTCGGGCCGTCCTCTCGGGGAGGGTGGGGCCATGGTCACCACCACCCTGATCGAGGACCCGGACGACGCGCAGCGCCAGCTCTTCGACGCTTGGGCGGAGATCTTCGCCGCCGACGGCCGGGACCAGTTCGGAGCCGACCACTCCGCGCACTCGGCCGACGAGCTGCGCGAGCTGGGTCGCAGCACCGCCCGGCGCAGGATCTCGTGGGCTGCCGTGGACGACGCCGGGACCGTGGTCGGCGCCGCCGCACTCGTGATGCCGCAGCACGACAACCTGGCCCAGGCCATCGTCATCGTCGTGGTCCACCCACATCACCGCCGCCGGGGTGTGGGCACGGCGCTGCTCGAACACACCGAGGCCGCCGCTCGCGACCACGGTCGCTCCGTCCTCCTCGCCGAGACTCAGTGGCGGGTGGGTGCGCGCGACGAGTACGGCGAGGACTTCGCCGCAGCCCACGGGTATGCCGGTGCGCAGACCGTGCTGCGCAGCTCCCTGTCCCTGCCGGCGGACCGCCCTCGACTGGAGGTCGCGCTGGCCGGGGACGACGCGGACGGCTATGTCGTGCAGACCTGCTGGGACGGCATACCGGACGAGTGGTTGCCGGGTCGCGCGGAGCTGAGCCGGCGGATGAGCACCGACATCCCGATGGGCGACCTCCAGCTCGAGGAGGAGCGCTGGGACGAGGAGCGGGTGCGCACGGAGTACGAACGGATCGGGGCCATGGGCCGGCGCATCGTGGACACCTTCGCCATACACGAGGCCACCGGCGAGCTCGTCGGGTACACCCAGGTGCAGGTGCCGCGCGACAACCCCGTCGTGGGGTTCCAGCAGGACACCCTCGTGATGCGCGAGCACCGCGGGCACCGACTCGGCCTGCGCATGAAGGCCGCCGGCACGCTCGCCCTCATGCAGGAGTCGCCCGCCACGAAGAGCGTCCGCACCTGGAACGCCGACGACAACGCGGCGATGCTGGCGGTCAACCACGCGCTCGGCTACGTCCATGACGCGATGATGCGCGAGTGGCAGAAGGTGGACGCACAGTGATGGACGACCCGCTCGACGTCGATCTCGGGACGGTGCTGGCGATCCACGTCGCGAAGGCCACCAAGCTGCCGATGAGACCTGTCGACTCGGTCGTGGCGGAGGCCGGCGCCGGGCTGGTGGGGGACCGCTACCACGGGTCGAGACATCGTCACGTCACGGTGCAGTCGGCGGCGGGGCTGGCCGAGGCGAGCCGCGATCTGGGGTCCCCCGTGGAGCCCGGAGCCACCCGTCGCAACATCACGGTGTCCGGTGGCCCCGTGCCGGGTCGCCCTGGGACCCGCGTCCGGATGGGGGAGGCACTGCTCGAGGTCGTCCGACCCGCGGCTCCGTGCCGGCTGATGGACGACCTGATCGGGCCGGGGGCCATGAAGGCGCTGCACGCGCGGGCTGGCACGGTGTTCCGGATCCTGGAGGGCGGAGTGGTCCGGGTGGGCGACCCGGTGGTGCGGGAGGCCCCCGGGGAAGGGCCCCCGGGAGGGACGCCGAGCGGCGGCTAGCCTTGCGCCCATGAGCGACCAGAACAGCAACCACGGCTTCTCCACGCGTGCGATCCACGCGGGCCAGGAGCCCGACCTCGGAACCGGTGCGGTCATCACCCCGATCTTCCAGGTCTCCACCTACAAGCAGGACGGGATCGGTGGGTTCCGCGGCGGCTACGAGTACAGCCGCTCGGCCAACCCGACCCGCACGGCCCTCGAGGAGTGCTTCGCCGCCCTCGAAGGGGGCGCCCGCGGGTTCGCGTTCTCGTCGGGCCTCGCGGGCCAGGACACCGTCCTGCGCGCCCTGCTGAAGCCGGGGGACCACGTCGTCGTGCCGAGCGACGCCTACGGCGGCACGTACCGGTTGTTCAACACGGTGCTGGCGACCTGGGGCGTCGAGCACACCATCGCCAAGATCGCCGACGTCGAGTCGGTGCGCGCCGCGATCCGCCCAGGACTGACCAAGATCGTCTGGGTCGAGACGCCGACCAACCCGTTGCTCGGCATCGCCGACATCACCGCCCTCGCCGAGGTGGCGCACGAGGCGGGCGCCCTCCTGGTCGTCGACAACACCTTCGCGTCGCCGTACCTCCAGCAGCCGCTGTCGCTCGGGGCCGACATCGTCACGCACTCCACGACGAAGTACTGCGGAGGGCACTCGGACGTCGTCGGGGGCGCCGTCGTGGTGGGCCACGGCATCAGCGTGCCAGGCTTCGAGGACGCGGTGGATCGCGTTGCGACGCACCAGAACTCGATGGGTGCCGTCGCCGGCCCGATGGATGCCTGGCTCGTCCTGCGTGGCCTCAAGACGCTCGCGCTGCGCATGGAGCGCCACAGCGACAACGCCGAGCGCGTCGTCGACTTCCTGCTCGCGCATCCGGCCGTCAGCGCCGTGCACTACCCGGGGCTGGTGAGCCACCCGGGTCACGAGGTCGCCAAGCGCCAGATGAAGCGGTTCGGCGGCATGATCTCGTTCCAGGTCAAGGCCGGCGAAGACGTCGCGGTCAAGGTCTGCGGCGAGACCCAGCTCTGGACCCTGGGCGAGTCGCTCGGAGGGGTCGAGTCCCTCATCGAACACCCTGCGCGCATGACGCATGCTTCGGTCGCGGGCACCGAGCTCGAGGTGCCGGCCGACCTGATCCGCCTGTCGGTCGGGATCGAGGACGTCGAGGACCTCATCGCCGACCTGCAGCAGGCCCTCGACCGGCTCGGCTGAGCCGGCCGGACGACCAGGCACAGGGCGACCGGGCACCGGGCCAGCGGGCGGGGGCGAAGCACATGGCGCAGCTGCTCTGTGTCGACTTCGGGTCGACCTTCACCAAGGCGGTCCTCGTCGACGGGCTGGGGTCGGTCGTCGCCACGGCCTCCACGCCGACGACGGTCGGCACCGACGTCCTCGACGGCTACCGCACCCTGCGCGCGGAGCTCGAGGTCCACGGCGCCGTCGACGAGGTGCTGGCCTGCTCGAGCGCGGGCGGCGGTCTGCGGCTCGCCGTCGTGGGCTACGAGCGCGACGTCACCGCCCAGGCCGGCCACCGCGTAGGGCTGAGTGCCGGCGCGCGGGTGTCCCACGTGACGTCGGGACCGTTGTCGGGTGCCGGCGTCGCTGAGCTGAGGCACAGCCGCCCCGACCTCGTCCTGCTGGTGGGCGGCACCGATGGAGGCAACGCAGAAGTGTTGCTGCACAACGCATCTCGCCTGGCCAAGGCTCGCATCGGCGCACCTGTCGTCGTCGCCGGCAACGCCGACGTCCAGGCCGAGGTCGTCGCGATCCTGTCCTCGACCGGGCGCTCCTTCACCGTGGCCGACAACGTGCTGCCGGCCATCGGGGTGATCGTCCCCGAGCCTGCCCGCGCCGCGATCAGGCAGTTCTTCCTCGACCACGTCATCGGCGGCAAGGGCCTGTCGAGGGGGCCGGACTTCGCGGCGATGGTGCAGGCTCCCACGCCGGACGCCGTCCTCGACGGGGTCGCGGTGCTCGCCGACCACCTCGACGGTGACGTCATGGTGGTCGACATCGGTGGAGCGACCACCGACGTCTACTCCGCGCTGCGACCGCAGGGAGAGGACGCCGGACTGGCCAAGGACGTCGTCGCCCCGCTGTGGCACGCACGCACCGTGGAGGCGGACCTCGGCATGCGGTGGAACGCCGAGGGGATCGTCGAGGCCGCCCACCGTGAGCAGGTGCCCCTCCCCCCGGGCATCGAGGGGTATGCCGCGCGCCTGGTCCGCGACACCGGTCACCTGCCGTTGGACGGCGGCGAGTGGGCGATGGACCTGGCCCTCGCACGGGCCGCCGCCGTCGTGGCGACGCGGCGGCACGCCCGCCCGCCGGGGCCGGGTGCCGGAGCCCGGCCGTTGGCCGACGTGCAGGTCGTGGTCGGCTCGGGAGGGGTGCTCCGGCACGCCACCGCCGCCGGGTGCAGCGAGGTGCTCGAGTCGGTGGCGACCGACCACGCCGGCGGCTGGAAGGTCCCTCGAGGGGCCGCCCTGGTGACCGACACGGCATACCTGCTCTTTGCTGTCGGCCTGCTGCGCGCGAGGCATCCGGCGGCCGCCCGCGAGCTGGCGAGGGCTGTTGTCGGTGGTGGGGCGTAGCGTCGAGTAGGCGCCGGGGCGAGTGTGGTGCGGCAGGGCGTGCGGCACGTGGTGGGGCAGGGTTGCGGGCAGGAAGGAAGACGCGATATAACGTGTCTCGGACAAACGCGATATAGCGCGAAGCGGAGGACTGGAAAATGACTGGTTGTGCGAGCAAGCCCCGGCCTAGGGTCGAGGCATGACCTCCCTGGCGATCGAGGCCGAGCACCTCGTCAAGCGATTCGGCGACCAGACGGCCGTCGACGACGTGAGCTTCTCGGTGCCCGAGGGGTCGGTGCTGGGACTGCTCGGCCCCAACGGCGCCGGCAAGACGACGACGGTGCGGATGATGACGACGCTGGCCAGGCCCACGAGCGGTACGGCCAGGGTCGCGGGGCACGACGTGCTGCGCGAGCCCGACGCGGTGCGCCGGTCCATGGGTCTGACCGGCCAGGCGGCCACCGTCGACGAGCTCCTGACCGGTCGCGAGAACCTGCGGCTGATCGGCTCGCTCTACGGACTGTCGTCGGCCTACGTCAAGGGGGCGGGCGCCGACCTGCTGGAGCGCTTCTCGCTGACGGAGGCGGCCGACCGGACGGTCAAGACCTACTCCGGTGGCATGCGTCGCAGGCTCGACCTCGCGGTCAGCCTCATCGCCACGCCGCCCGTGCTCTTCCTCGACGAGCCCACCACGGGGCTCGACCCCCGCAGCCGTGTTGAGCTGTGGGAGGTCCTGCGTGGGCTCGTCAAGGACGGCACGACGCTGTTGCTCACGACGCAGTACCTCGAGGAGGCCGACCAGCTGGCCGACCGCATCGTCGTCATCGACCGAGGCAAGATCATCGCCGAGGGCACGCCGCTGGAGCTCAAGGACCGCAGTGGCAAGGCCAGCCTGGTGCTCACCGTGTCGCGTGCCGAGGACCTGCAGACCGCTGCCGAGATGTTGCGCCAACGGGTCTCCGAAGTGCACGTCGACGAGGCCGCGCGCCAGCTGACCGCGCCGGCCGAGGGACTGCGTGACATGACGCGGATCGCCGCGATCTTCGAGGACAGTGCGATCGAGCTCGACGACCTCGGCCTGAAGCGGCCGAGCCTCGACGACGTGTTCCTCCACCTCACCGGCCACCGGGCCGAGGACGTTGCCACCGACACCGACCAGGAGCAGGCGTCATGACCACCGACACCACCACGCGGCAGTCGGCCAGTGGGATCGCCCGACCCGAGATCAGGCCGACCGGACTCCTGCGGCAGTCCCTGGCGATCACGCGACGCAACCTCATCCACATCAAGCGGATGCCCGAGATGCTGATGGACGTCACCATCCAGCCGGTGATGTTCGTCCTGCTGTTCGCCTACGTGTTCGGCGGCTCCATCGCGGTGCAGGGCTCGCCCGCCGGCTACCGGGAGTGGCTGATGGGCGGGATCATGGGGCAGACCATCGCCTTCGCGTCCTTCATCGTCGCCGTCGGCCTCACTGCCGACATCGACAAGGGCATCGTCGACCGGATGCGGTCGCTGCCGATCAACCCGTCGGCCGTGCTCGTGGGTCGGAGCATCTCCAGCCTGATGCACTCCAGCATCGGCATCCTGGTCATGTCCGTCACCGGGCTGTTCGTCGGCTGGCGGATCCGGGGCAGCTTCGCCGAGGCGGTGCTGGCCTATGCGCTGCTGCTGCTGTGGGGCTTTGCGATGATCTGGATCGGCATCCTCGTCGGCTCGGCGATGAGGTCGGTGGAGGCCGTGAACGGACTGATGTTCACGACCATGTTCCCGATCACCTTCCTGGCCAACACCTTTGCGCCGACCGACAACATGCCGCACGCGTTGCGGGTGATAGCCGAGTGGAACCCCATCTCGTCGCTCGTCCAGGCGGTCCGCCAGCTGTGGGGCAACGACATCCCGGTGCCCGCAGATGCCCAGCTCCCGATGCACCACCCGGTCGTGACGACGCTGATCTGGACGATCGGACTGACCCTGGTCATCGCCCCCCTGGCCATCCGGGCCTTCAACAAGCGCACCCAGGGCTGACGCGCGCAGGGCTGGCTCGCCGATGGCGTCGGGGTGCCGTGGAAGGGACTAGCCTTCCGGCCATGGCATCACCGACGCTGTCTGTCACCCTCGACGACGTGCGCGCTGCGCAGGACCTGCTCAGTGGCATCGTCCGTCCCACGCCCCTCGAGTACAGCCGGGCGTTGTCCGACCGGGTCGGCGCCGAGGTCTTCCTCAAGTGCGAGAACCTCCAGCGCGCCGGGTCGTTCAAGATCCGAGGCGCCTACACCCGGATGGCCAGGCTCTCCGACGAGGAGAAGGCGCGGGGGGTGGTCGCGGCCAGCGCGGGCAACCACGCCCAGGGTGTGGCCCTGGCGGGACAGCTGCTCGGGATCGACGTCAAGGTCTACATGCCCCATGGCGCGCCCATGCCCAAGCTGCTCGCGACCAAGGCGTACGGAGCCTCCATCGAGCAGGTCGGTACCACGATCGACGAGTGCCTGGTCAAGGCCCGCACCTGGGAGGCGAGCAACGGGGCGGTCCTGATCCACCCCTTCGACCACCGCGACATCGTGGCCGGTCAGGGCACCGCCGGGCTCGAGATCCTCGACCAGTGCCCGGACGTCCGGACCATCGTGGTCAGCACCGGCGGCGGGGGCCTGCTCGCCGGGATCTCCGTCGCCGTCAAGGCTGCTCGCCCCGACGTGCGGATCATCGGCGTCCAGGCAGAGCAGGCCGCGGCCTACCCCTTGTCGTTGGCGGCGGGCAGACCCGTGGCCTTCGAGAACATGCAGACGATGGCCGACGGCATCGCCGTCGGCATGCCGGGCGACGTGCCCTATGCCCTCGTGCGCGACCTCGTCGACGCGATCGAGACGGTCAGCGAGGAGGAGCTGTCGCGGGCCCTGCTGTTCGTCCTCGAGCGCGCCAAGCTCGTCGTCGAGCCCGCAGGCGCCGCAGCGGTGGCCCATCTGCTCGACCGGGCCGGACAGCAGCAGCTCGACGGACCGGTCGTGGCGGTCCTCTCGGGCGGCAACATCGACCCCCTGCTGCTCTTGCGGATCATCCGGCACGGCATGGCCGCAGCCGGACGCTACCTGCAGTTCCGCGTGCGGGTCTCGGACCGCCCCGGCCACCTCGCCAAGCTGCTCGCCGACTGTGCTGCAGTCGACGCCAACGTCCTCGAGGTCGAGCACATCCGCACGGGCACCACGATCACCGTCGACGAGGTCGAGATCGGGTTGCAGCTCGAGACCCGCGGCAGGGAACACTGCGACGAGGTCCTGCGCACCCTCCGCGACAAGGGCTACCAGCTGAAGTTCAGCTGACCGGCATCCCCTCAGGCGGTGTAGGGCGTCGCTGACTTGACGCGGACCTGGATGACCTTGCCGTTGGGGGCCTTGTAGGACGCCTTGTCGCCGACCTTCTTGCCGTTGATCGCAGCGCCGAGGGGCGACTTCTCGCTGTAGACCTCGAGGTCGGTGCCGTCGGCGATCTCGCGCGAGCCGAGCAGGAACTCGACCTCCTCGCCGAACATCTCGACGGTCACGACCATGCCCTGCTCCACGATGCCGTCGTCGGCCGGCTTGGTGCCCACGATGGAGTTCTCGAGCAGCTGGGTCAGCTGGCGGATGCGGGCCTCCATCTTGCCCTGCTCCTCCTTGGCTGCGTGGTAGCCGCCGTTCTCCTTCAGGTCGCCCTCGTCGCGCGCGGCCTCGATCTTCTTGGCGATCTCCGTACGGCCGGTGCCGGAGAGCTGGTCCAGCTCGGCCTTCAGACGGTCGAAGGCCTCCTGGGTCAGGTAGCTCGCGGTGGGGGTCGCGGTCTCGCTCACGGTGTACTCCTTGATTGGGTCTCCGCCCGACGCGGACGCGTCTCGGAGATGGTGGTTCGTGCTACGCACAGCGGCCCGGACCCCGACCACGTTCTCAGTGGCTGCGCAGTGTCGGGTCCAGACCGCTCGGTGAAAGGACAAGACTACATCGCGGTGCTCGAAAGGGTCCATTTCGTCGAGTCTGTGGACAGTGGGGGCGGGCATACTCCAAGCAACTCCGAAGTCGGCCCCAAGTGGGCCCCGCCACGCTGCTGTCCGACGGGAAATGCCCGTCCCGACCCCAGGAGACCCAGCATGCCCGAGAAGACCCCCGCCTCCGCACTCTCAGCCCGCCGTCTGCGGATCGCGATGGCGGTGCTGCTGGCGACGGACCTCACCGGCGGGCTGCTCGCAGTCCGCGCCGGGGTCAACACCTGGAGCGAGGCCTGGGGCCCGGAAGCCCTGCTGGCGGCGCCCGTGCCGATGATCCTCGCCCAGGTCCTGCTCGTCTGGCTCGCCACCCGTGGGCGCGGGCGGGTCGCCATCGCGGCAGCAGGCCTGCTGGCCGGGGCGTGCCTCGTCAGCGTGGTGTCCGGCTTCTTCGACGGTGGCCTGGGCAACGCCGAGCTCACCCGCGGACTCGCGGTGTTCCAGTACTTCCTGCTGGCGGTGACGACGACGGTCGGCGTGCTCGGCCTTGCTCGGCTGGTCTCCCTGGTGCGCCTAGGAGGCCGCGCAGCTGCGGACGCTGCCGCCGACCGCGCGTGACGCGGTGCGGACCACCACCTGCTGGTGCACCGACCGATCGGACGACGGGGGCACCTGGACCTCGAGCACCCCGACGACGCCGTGCGCGGTGTCCTGCGCCTGGACCGTGCAGGTGACGGCCTGGTCGGGGGACCGGTGCACGTCGAAGCCGACCTGGACGCTGCGGTCGTCGAGGACCTTGTAGTCGGTGTCGGTCCACGTGACGGCGCCCAGGCTGTTGGCCAGCCCGAGCCAGACCGCGAGGGCGACACCGATGGTGCAGCCGATCGTGCCGATGACCCACCAGCGACCGGTGCCGGGTGYGGGACGGGGGAGCGGCATGGGTGACCTTCCGCGGGTGAGAGGATGCAAGCGGTCCGGATGTCTGACGGCTTCGGACAATGTCTACTGACTGTGAACAATGATTGTCGACGATGGACGAATGAGGTTGTGCAGGTGGCTGACCGGTTGCGACTGATGGCGGTGCACGCGCACCCCGACGACGAGTCGAGCAAGGGTGCGGCGACGATGGCGAGGTATGCCGCCACCGGGTATGACGTGCTCGTGGTCTCGTGCACGGGCGGCGAGCGGGGCGACGTGCTCAACCCGCGGCTCAAGGGCGATCCCCACATCGAGCGCGACCTCGCGCAGGTCCGCCGTGACGAGATGAAGCGCGCCCAGGAGATCCTCGGTGTCCAGCACACCTGGCTGGGCTTCGTCGACTCCGGACTGCCCGAGGGCGACCCGTTGCCGCCGCTGCCGGACGGGTGCTTCGCGCTCGAGCCGATCGAGGTGACGACCGAGGCGCTGGTCCGCGAGATCCGCCGGTTCCGTCCCCACGTCGTGACCACCTACGACGAGAACGGTGGCTACCCCCACCCCGACCACATCATGACCCACACCGTGTCGATGGCGGCCTTCGCGGCGGCGGGCGACGGCGCGGCATACCCCCATGCGGGTGAGCCGTGGCAGCCGCTGAAGCTGTACTACAACTCGCACAACCGGGCCAAGTACGTCGCCTTCCACGACGCGCTGCTGGCGCAGGGCGTGGAGAGCCCCTACGCCGACTGGCTGAAGGACTGGGACCCGCAGACGGCGCGCACCATCACCACCCGCGTGCACTGCGCCGACTGGTTCGACCAGCGCGACCAGGCGCTGCTCGCGCACGCCACCCAGATCGACCCGGACGGTGCCTGGTTCCGCGTCCCGCGCGAGATGCAGGTGAGCGTCTGGCCGACCGAGGACTTCGAGGCGGCCCTGTCGTACCTGCCCATCACGCCGGTCGAGGACGACCTCTTCGCGGGCATTGCCGACGCGGCCACGGGTGACGAGCTCGCGACGAGCAGCGACCTGGAGCTCGCCTACGACGGGCGCGCCGAGGTGAGGTCGTGAACGGTGCACCGTCGGCGATGGTCTCGCCCGGCCTGTGGGGCTTCGTGGCCTTCTTCGTGCTGGCCGTCGCGCTCTACCTCCTCATGCGCAACATGAACGCCAGGATGCGACGGATGTCCTACCGCGCGGAGGAGCTCCAGCGAGAGGTCGAGGCGGAGGCGGCCGCGAAGAAGTCCCGTACGGATGGGGCCGGCGCGCGCGATGCGCAGCAGCCGGAAGGCCCCTCCGACACCGGTGACGAAGGTGGCGCTGGAGAGCAGACTGGGGACCCCAGAACCTAGCGCTCCGTCCCCGGCGGGGCGCCGACCCAGGAGGCTCCGTCATGAGCGGTCGCATCGTCCACTTCGAACTCCCCTACGACGACGGGGAGCGGGCCCGCGCCTTCTACGGAGAGCTCTTCGGGTGGGACCTGCAGTCCTATCCGGGCATGGACTACACGATGGTGTCGACCGGCCCATCCGGCGAGCAGGGGCCCACCGAACCCGGGTACATCAACGGGGGAATGGGCCAACGGTCCTCCACCCTCGCCTCGCCCACGGTGGTCATCGACGTCGAGGACATCGACGCCACGCTCGCGAGGGTCGAGGCAGCCGGCGGAGCCGTGTTGTCACGGAAGGAGCCGGTCGCCTCGATGGGCTTCTCGGCCTACTTCACCGACACCGAGGGCAACATCGTGGGCCTCTGGGAGACCGCGCCGTCGGGGCCTGAGGCGTCAGCTGGGTGAACCGGCGCCGTAGACCGTCATGGACGCCGCGATGTAGTGCACCGTGAACGCGGCGACCGTCAGGGTGTGGAAGATCTCGTGGAACCCGAACCAGCGCGGTGAGGGGTTCGGCCGCTTGATGCCGTAGACGAGCGCGCCGACGGTGTAGAGCAGGCCGCCGACGGCGATCAGGGTGACGATGGCCGGGCCGCCGAACTTGAGCAACGGGCCGAGGTAGAAGACCGCCACCCACCCGAGGGCGACGTAGACCGGGGTGTAGAGCCAGCGGGGGGCGCCGACCCAGAAGACGCGGAAGAGCACGCCGGCGATGGCACCGGACCACACGATGACCAGCATGGTCCGGGCGTCGTCACGGGGCAGCAGCAGCGCGAAGGGCGTGTAGGTGCCCGCGATGATCAGGAAGATGTTGGAGTGGTCCATCCGCTTCAGGATGCCGGCGACCTTCGGCGACCAGTTCCCGCGGTGGTAGACCGCAGAGGTGCCGAACAGGAGCCAGGCGGTGACGCTGAAGACCGCGGCGGCGATGCGCGCGGGAGTCGTGGGGGCCAGGGCGATCAGGACGATGCCTGCCGCGAGGGCGAGGGGGACCATGCCGGCGTGCAGCCAGCCGCGCAGGTGCGGCTTCACCGCGGCGACGACTGACTCGATGGGTCCCTGCGGGGAGCGAGGGGCGGGTGCCGTAGTCATGGGCCCACTGTAACCTACGGTTGCGTAGGTTACTAGCGCGTAGGTTGTGAGGCTGGCCTCAGCGGGGGTTCGGAGGCTGGTCGGTCCGTCACTCCTGTCCCGCTGGTCGCACCAGCGCTGGTCGCACCAGTAGCGCCTGCGCCGTTCGGCCCACGAATCCGTGCTCGTCGAACACCTCTGCCTGCGCCAGGCCGGCGGCGCCGCCTCCCAAGGTGGTCTGCGCCCGCAGGCCGATCCACTCCCCACCCGGCTCGCGGACCAGGTGGCCGGTGAGTTCGGTGTTCATGAACTGCCAGTCGCGGATGTCCAGTGCGGCGCTGGCCCCCGAGGCCGAGTCGACACACACGAGGAACCGCTGGAGCGGTGACAGCGGCTCGTCCGGCACGAGGCTCACCCGCGGTCGCATCCAGACGGTGGCAGGCCCGGGGTGTTCGAGGGCGCCGTCGACCCAGGACCACTCGATCGCGTCGAGGTACCCCGGGTGCCAGCCACGCGGCATACCGTGCTGGGCGCCCTCGGTGTGACCCGGCGGGGGCACGGGGAGCCCTGCCACCGGTCCCGACTCGACGCGCGGCACCAGCCACAGTGCGGCCCGCGCCACCGCGCGCGACGTGGCCAGGTCGACGAGCTCGCACTCCACCAGCTCCACGGACCGCCCGGGGCGGGCCACGCGGGCGGTCACCCGCAGCCGCGTCACGGGCACCGGTCCGAGCAGGTCGCAGGTAACGCGGGCGACCACTCGCGACCCGTCGCCCAGCCGCTCCGCCTCACGCGCCATGAGCGCCATGGCCGGCCCGCCGTGCTGGGCGTCGGCGGACCACGGCCCGGCGGTGTGGGGCGTGGCGGTGACGGTGTTGCGTCCCGGTGCCGTCTCGTCGAGCTGGTAGAAGGATCCGGGCGGGGGCGACATGGTCGCGATCCTGCCTGACCGCGCGGGGCGCGCGGGGGTAGCGTGGTGCGTTGGGACCGAGTGGGTCGTGTGCAGTTCCGGAGAAGGCGAGGAGTGGCCGTGGCGTTGTCCGACCTCCTGTATGCCGCGTACGAGCGGCGACTGAGCCGTCGCCTCTCGCGGGAGACCCTTCCCCGGCACGTCGGCGTGATGCTGGACGGCAACCGCCGCTGGGCCAAGGCCCGCGGCCACGGCACCAAGGAAGGCCACCAGGCCGGGGCCGACAACATCGCGGGGTTCCTGGACTGGTGCGAGGAGGCGCGCGTCGAGGTGGTCACCCTGTGGCTGCTCTCGACCGACAACCTGAGCCGACCGGCGGCGGAGGTCGTCCCGTTGCTGTCGATCATCGAGAACACCGTGAGCGACCTGGCCCAGACCAAGCGCTGGGTGATCAACCCGGTCGGGTCGTTGGACCTGCTGCCTGCCGAGACCGCGCGCCGCCTCAAGGAAGCCGCCGACCTCACCGAGGACGTCAAGGGCATGACGGTCAATGTCGCGGTCGGATACGGCGGACGCCAGGAGATCACCGACGCAGTCCGGTCGATGCTCGTCGCGCACGCCGCGAACGGGACCACGATCGAGGAGCTGGCCGAGACGCTCCAGGTGGAGCACATCGCCGAGCACCTCTACACCAAGGGCCAGCCCGACCCCGACCTCGTCATCCGCACGTCGGGCGAGCAGCGGCTGTCCGGCTTCCTGCTGTGGCAGAGCGCGCACAGCGAGTTCTACTTCTGCGAGGCCTACTGGCCCGACTTCAGGCACGTCGACTTCCTCCGCGCGCTGCGTGCCTACGCCGACCGCAACAGGCGGTTCGGCAACTAGCCACCGACCAGGGGCCTCAGGGGCAACCGGCCGACCACTCGGCATACCAACACCTGAGACCCGCATCGGGCCAACGGGTCAACTCTGCGCGACATGCGGCGTGGTTGCGTCGCGAGGGCCTGACACGGTCGTACCGTCCGTAGTGACGCGGGGCACCCGTCCCACGTTCGGGGAGGCCGACCTATGGAGCGAATCCAGCTCCGAGCGGAGGGCCGGAACCGGCTCCACCGCGGTGGGAGAGCCTGGTCCCGGCACCTCGTTCGCGAGTAGGCGCATCGCGCCGAGCGCGCGCTGTGCCAAGGAGAGACATTGGCCTCGAACCACGACAGCACCCGTCGTACCTCCTCCAGCTCATCGCCGCGCACCGCCAGCACCCCTGGGGCCGCAGGAGCCTCTCGCGCCATGCCGGTGCCGAAGGCGAAGGGCAAGCCCACGGCGCCCGCGTTCCGGACGTTCGTGCTCGACACCTCTGTCCTCCTGTCCGACCCGCGCGCCATGCTGCGGTTCAAGGAGCACGAGGTCGTGCTCCCGGTCGTGGTCGTCACCGAGCTCGAGGCCAAGCGACACCACCCCGAGCTGGGGTACTTCGCGCGACAGGCGCTGCGGCTGCTCGACGACCTGCGGATGAGCGAGGGGCGGCTCGATGCCCCCGTGTCGGTCGGCGACGACGGCGGCACCCTGCGCGTCGAGCTCAACCACACCGACTCGAGCTCGCTGCCGGCCGGCTTCCGGCTGGGGGACAACGACACCCGGATCCTGTCGGTCGCCAAGAACCTCTCGGACGAGGGCTTCGCCGTCACCGTCGTCAGCAAGGACCTGCCGATGCGGGTCAAGGCGTCGGCCGTCGGTCTCGAGGCGGAGGAGTACCGCGCCGAGCTTGCGATCGACTCCGGCTGGACCGGCATGGCCGAGCTCGACGTGACGACCGTCGAGATGGATGCGCTGTACGAGCACGGCCGCATCGAGAACGCCGCGGCCGCCGAGATGCCCTGCCACACCGGCCTCGTCCTGCTCTCGCCGCGGGGAAGCGGTCTGGGGCGGGTCGGTGCCGACAAGCAGATCCGGCTGGTGCGCGGCGACCGCGACGCCTTCGGGCTGCACGGCCGCAGCGCCGAGCAGCGGATCGCCCTCGACATCCTGCTCGACCCGGACGTGGGCATCGTCTCGCTCGGCGGGCGGGCCGGTACCGGCAAGTCCGCGCTCGCACTGTGCGCCGGCATCGAGGCGGTCATGGAGCGGCGCCAGCACCGCAAGGTGGTCGTCTTCCGGCCCCTGTACGCCGTGGGCGGCCAGGAGCTGGGGTACCTCCCGGGTTCGGAGTCCGAGAAGATGGGTCCGTGGGCCCAGGCCGTCTTCGACACCCTGGGCGCCCTGGTCTCCCACGAGGTCGTCGAGGAGATCATGGACCGCGGCATGCTCGAGGTGCTGCCGCTGACCCACATCCGGGGCCGCTCGCTGCACGACGCGTTCGTGATCGTCGACGAGGCGCAGAGCCTGGAGCGCAACGTGCTGCTCACCGTGCTCTCGCGCATCGGCCAGAACTCACGCGTGGTGCTCACGCACGACGTCGCCCAGCGGGACAACCTGCGGGTCGGGCGCCACGACGGGGTGGCAGCCGTCATCGAGGCGCTCAAGGGGCACCCGCTGTTCGCCCACGTCACCCTCACCCGCAGCGAGCGCAGTCCGATCGCGGCCCTGGTGACCGACCTGCTCGAGGGCCTCGAGGTCTGAGGGGTCACCCCACAGATGTGTCCGGAGGCACACCGGCCCTGCTCACAGGGCGGTGTGCCTCCCCCAAAAGGATGAATCTGCCGTCACACCCGCCACAAGGGCCCCAATGGCATGCGGGCGATTGGAGTTCGCCTTCCAAGGTCGGGTAAAGTCTCGGTTTCATAACGTGCCGGGACGCTGTCTGTTGGGCTGACGCAAGCCTGTTGGGCGACTTGGCCACGACATCCCCCCGGCACCGATTGAGGCCACCACGTATGCGGTGGCCTTTCCTTTGGAGGAACCCGTATGAGTCAGCCCTACCAGGGTCGGCACCGCCATGGTGCGGCCCACGGCAGGAAAGCCTCTCGATCCTCCGCCCTCACCAAGGCGATCCGTCGCCCCGCCGTGACGTCGAGCGTGCTGCTGGCGGTCGTCGCCACGACCGCCGCCGGATACCAGGCCACGGACCAGCGCCAGACCGGCGCGGCCGCCTTCACCGTGAGCACCGAGGCGATCGCGCAGGCGAACGAGCTCGCCGATGCGCAGATCGAGGACACCGCCCGGCTGGCCGCTGACCGCAACGAGACCAACGCGAGCATCGCCGCAGCCCAGGAGAAGGACCGCATCGCCGCGATCGCCGCGGCCCAGGCTGCTGCCACCGCGCGTCGCCAGGCCGCCGAGAAGGTTGCCCGCGACAAGGCCCGCAAGGCGCTCGAGGCCAAGAAGCAGGCCATCCTCGAGAACGCCCAGAACGACCCTCGCGCCGCTGCTCGCGCGCTGCTCCCCGAGTTCGGGTTCGACCAGGGCCAGTGGAGCTGCCTGGACAGCCTCTGGATGGGCGAGAGCGGCTGGAACTACAAGGCCACGAACTCGTCCTCGGGCGCCTACGGCATCCCCCAGTCGCTGCCGGCCTCCAAGATGGCCACCGTCGGCTCGGACTACCTGACCAACCCGGCCACCCAGATCCGCTGGGGCCTGCAGTACATCAAGAGCTCCTACGGCACGCCGTGTGGCGCGCTGGACTTCTGGCAGAGCCGCTCACCGCACTGGTACTGAGGCAGCCCGCACCGTTCAGCGGGGTGGGCGGGTCATGGCCAGCACGTCCAGGGCCTCGTCCAGCTGCTGCTCGGTGAGCTCGCCGCTGGCCACGTGGCCACGCTCGATGACGACCTCGCGGATGGAGCGACGCTCCTTGATCGACTGCTTGGCCACGGCGGCGGCGGCCTCGTAGCCGATGTAGCGGTTCAGCGGGGTGACGATCGACGGAGAGCCTTCGGCCAGGTCCCTGGCGCGCTCGACGTCCGCGTCGATGCCCGCGACGCAGCGGTCGGCAAGCAGTCGGGACGTCGCGGCCAGCAGTGCGGCGGACTCGAGGATGTTGCGGGCCATGACAGGCAGCATCACGTTGAGCTCGAAGGCGCCCGAGGCGCCGGCCACCGTGATGGCCGTGTCGTTGCCGATCACCTGGGCGCAGGCCATCAAGGTGGCCTCGGGCAGCACGGGGTTCACCTTGCCGGGCATGATGCTCGACCCGGGCTGCAGGTCGGGCAGGTGGATCTCGCCGAGCCCCGACCGCGGCCCCGAGGACATCCAGCGCAGGTCGTTGCAGATCTTGGTGAGGCTCACGGCGACGACCTTGAGCGCCCCGCTGAGCTCGACGACGGCATCCTGCGCGGACTGGGCCTCGAAGTGGTCGGCGGCTTCGCGGAAGACCACCCCGGTCTGGCTGCTCACCCGCTCGATGACGGCCGACGCGAACCCCGGTGCCGCGTTCAGGCCCGTCCCGGCAGCCGTGCCACCCAGGGGCAGCTCGGCCGTCGCCTGGGCTGCGACGAGGACGCGCCCGGCGCCCAGCTCGACCTGCCGCGCATAGCCGCCGAACTCCTGTCCGAGCGTCACCGGCACCGCGTCCATCAGGTGCGTGCGGCCGGCCTTGACGACGTCGACGAACTGGGTCTCCTTGGCCCGCAACGCCTTGGCGAGGTGCTGCAGGCTGGGCGCGAGGTCGCGGTGCACTGCCAGGGTGGCCGCGATGCGCAGCGCACTCGGGAACGTGTCGTTGCTCGACTGCCCGGCGTTGACGTGGTCGTTGGGGTGGACGGCATCGCCGGTGGCGAGGTGCGCGATCCGGGCGACGACCTCGTTGACGTTCATGTTGGTCGACGTGCCCGACCCGGTCTGGAAGACGTCGATGGGGAACTGGTCGTCGTGCCCTCCCTGCGCCACCTCGGAGGCCGCGGCGGCGATGGCCTCGGCCATGGCGGGGTCGATCACCCCCAGCTCGGCGTTGACTTCAGCGGCTGCGGCCTTGAGCAGCGCGAGGGCATGGATCACACCCGCAGGCACGGGCTGGCCGGAGATGGGGAAGTTCTCGACCGCCCGCGCGGTCTGGGCGCCCCACAGGGCGTCGGCGGGTACCTCCACGTCTCCCATCGAGTCGTGCTCGGTGCGCGTGGCGGGGGTCTGCTCGCTCATGTCCCCATCATGCGCGGAGAGGGGGACGGAGGCGAGGTATGCCGCGTGGCCGGCCACGCGGCACACCCCACCTAGAGCTTGCGGAGGCGGATGCGACGCACGCTGTGGTCCTTGCCCTTGGCGAGCACCAACGTGGCCCTGCTGCGCGTGGGCAGCACGTTCTCGCGCAGGTTGACCTCGTTGATCTCCCGCCAGATGCGCGCGGCGGTGTCGCGGGCCTGCTCGTCGGACAGGACGGCGTAGCGGTGGAAGTAGGAGTGGGGATCGGCGAAGGCCGTCTCGCGCAGCCGCAGGAACCGCTCGACGTACCACTGCCGGATGTCGTCGAGGTGGGCGTCGACGTAGACCGAGAAGTCGAAGAAGTCGCTCACGGCCAGGCCGGTGCGGCCGTCCTCCTGCAGCCGCGGGGCCTGGAGGACGTTGAGGCCCTCCACGATGAGCACGTCGGGCTGGCGCACGACGACCCGCTCGCCCGGGACGATGTCGTAGGTCAGGTGGGAGTAGACCGGCGCGCTGACCTCGGCCTTGCCGGACTTGACCTCCGCCACGAAGCGCAGCAGGGCTCGCCGGTTGTAGGACTCGGGGAATCCCTTGCGTTGCAACAGGTTCCGACGCTCCAGCTCGGCGTTGGGGTAGAGGAACCCGTCCGTCGTGATGAGCTCGACCTCGGGTGTCCCCGGCCAACGGGACAGCAGCTCCTTGAGCAGGCGCGCCGTCGTGGACTTGCCCACGGCGACCGACCCGGCGACCCCGATGACGAAGGGCGTCTTGGCGGGGCTCTCCCCGAGGAAGTCGCCGGTGATCCGGTGCAGTCCCGCCGTGGCGCCGACGTAGAAGTTGAGCAGTCTCGACAGCGGGAGGTAGACCTCCTCGACCTCGGCGAGGTCGACCCGCTCGCCCAGTCCCTGGACCCGGCTCACGTCGTCGGCGCTGAGGTTGAGCGGCTGGTTCTCCCGTAGTCGGGCCCAGGCGGCACGGTCCAGCTCGACGTAGGGCGAGGGGAGGGCGCCGTTGCCGTTCGCGGGGTGGCTCACGGGCGCCATTCTTGCTCACGCGGCATCCGCGCCTGCCTCGCGTCCGCGTCCGGGCCCGCTGATGCCGTGCCGGACGCGGTCGACGGTTAGGCTGCCTCCCATGTGCGGAATCGTCGGATACGTCGGCCCGAACGCGGACGGCAAAGCGCTGGACGTCGTCATGGAGGGCCTGGCCCGCCTGGAGTACCGCGGCTACGACTCGGCGGGCGTTGCCCTCGTCACCACCGACGGGGTCGCGAGCGAGAAGCGCGCCGGAAAGCTGGTCAACCTCCAGGACGCGCTCGACGCCGACCACCTCCCGGGCGCGACGACCGGCATCGGTCACACCCGGTGGGCCACCCACGGCGGCCCGACCGACCAGAACGCCCACCCGCACCGGGCCGGCGAGGACGGCAAGCTCGCCCTCATCCACAACGGCATCATCGAGAACTTCCACCAGCTCAAGAACGCCCTCCTCGCCGACGGTGCGACCTTCGAGAGCGAGACCGACACCGAGGTCGCAGCCCACCTCGTGGCGCGCGAGTACGCCACCACCGGTGACCTCACCGAGGCGATGCGGAACGTCGTGAACCGCCTCGAGGGCGCGTTCACGCTGCTGGCGGTGCACGCCGACAGCCCCGGCGTCGTCGTCGGCGCTCGCCGCAACAGCCCGCTCGTGGTGGGTCTCGGCGAGGGCGAGAACTTCCTCGGCTCGGACGTCGCGGCGTTCATCGGGCACACCCGCAACGCCCTCGAGCTCGGTCAGGACCAGATCGTCACGATCACCCCCGACTCCTACTCGGTGATCGACTTCGACGGCACCCCCGCCGAGGGCAAGCACTACGAGGTCACCTGGGACGCCGCGGCCGCCGAGAAGGGTGGCTACGCGACGTTCATGGAGAAGGAGATCTACGACCAGCCGCACGCCGTCGGCGACACCCTGCTCGGTCGCACCGACATCGACGGCCGCCTGGTGCTCGACGACATGTCGATCACCGAGGACCAGCTCCGCAACGTCGACCGCATCACGATCGTGGCCTGCGGCACCGCGGCCTACGCCGGCATGGTCGCCAAGTACGCCATCGAGCACTGGACCCGCATCCCCGTCGAGGTCTCCCTCGCCCACGAGTTCCGCTACAGCGACCCCATCGCCACCGAGCGCACCCTCGTCGTCTCGATCAGCCAGTCGGGCGAGACGATGGACACCCTGATGGCCGTCAAGCACGCTCGCGAGCTCGGCGCGCTGACCCTGTCCATCTGCAACACCCACGGCTCGACCATCCCGCGCGAGTCCGACGCGGTGCTCTACACGCACGCCGGTCCCGAGATCGCGGTCGCCTCGACCAAGGCCTTCCTCGCGCAGATCACCGCCTGCTACATCCTCGGGCTCTACCTCGCCCAGCTGCGTGGCGGCACGTTCGCCGACGACGCGCAGTCGGTGATGAAGGAGCTGCACGAGATCCCGGCCAAGCTCGAGGACCTGCTCGGCCGGATGGACCGGGTCAAGGAGATCGCCCGGTTCATGGCGGACACGCGTTCGGTGCTCTTCCTCGGCCGCAACGTCGGCTTCCCGGTCGCCCTGGAGGGCGCGCTCAAGCTCAAGGAGCTCGCCTACATCCACGCCGAGGGGTTCGCCGCGGGTGAGCTCAAGCACGGCCCGATCGCGCTCATCGAGGCCGGGCAGCCGGTCTTCATCGTGGTGCCCGGCCCCGGCACCCCGCACGAGCTGCACAAGAAGGTCGTCTCCAACATCCAGGAGATCCGCGCCCGTGGCGCCCGCACCATCGTGGTCGCCGAGGACGGCGACGAGGACGTGGTGCCCTTCGCCGACGAGGTGATCCGCGTGCCCGCTACGTCACCGCTGCTCGCGCCGCTGCTGACCGTCGTGCCGCTGCAGGTCTTCGCGCTGCACCTGTCCTCGGCCAAGGGCCTCGACGTCGACCAACCTCGCAACCTCGCCAAGAGCGTCACCGTCGAGTGATCGGGCACTAGGTGATCGTCGGAGTCGGGATCGACGTCGTCGACGTCGAGCGTTTCGGGCAGACGCTCGAACGCACACCCGGCCTGCTCGACCGCCTCTTCACCGACGAGGAGCGCTCGCTGCCCCTCAACTCGCTCGCCGCGCGGTTCGCCGCCAAGGAGGCGCTGGCCAAGGCGCTGGGCGCGCCGGTCGGCCTCCAGTGGCACGACGCGACCGTGCGACGGGGCGACGACGGCCGCCCGCACCTGCAGGTCACCGGCACCGTCGAGGCCCGCGCCGAGGCACTGGGCGTGCACGCGATGCACATCTCGCTGTCGCACGACGCGGGGATCGCCTCGGCCGTCGTCATCGCGGAAGGCTGAACGTGCTGAGGGCCGGGCAGTGCTGAGGGCGTGGTCCGCGCAGCGAGTCCGCGCGGCCGAGGAGGCGCTGATGGGCGAGCTCGCCGAGGGCGAGCTCATGGCGCGCGCCGCCGCAGGGCTCGCCGAGGTGTGCCGCGCCCGCCTGAAAGCCTCCGGGGGCACCCGTGTCACGGTCCTCGCCGGGCCGGGCAACAACGGCGCAGATGCCTTGTATGCCGCGGCCCACCTCGCGGACGACGGTTACGACTGCGTTGCGCTGCAGGGGAACTGGCCGTTGGCCATCGGCGACGCGACGTCGTGGCCGGCGGCCGGCGTGAGGGTCGTGGCAGTGGACGGCGAGTGGGAGGCCCCGCTCGCCGACGCCGACCTCGTGATCGACGGACTGCTGGGGATCGGAGGACGGCCCGGGCTGCCCGAGGCGGCGGTGGCGTGGGTGGATGACATCCCCGAGTCCGCCTACGTCGTCAGCGTCGACCTGCCGTCGGGTCAGGACCCGGCGGGCGAGAGTGCTTCGGACACAGGGGTTTTCGCCGACGAGACGGTGACCTTCGGGGTGGCCAAGCCGGTGCACCTTCTCCCTGCGACCGAGGCTGCCGTCGGTCGGCTGACGGTCATCGACATCGGCCTCCAGGTGGACGGTGCGCCCGACGTCGAACGCCTCGACTTCTCCGACGTGCCGCGCCTGTGGCCCATCCCGACCGCCACTGACGACAAGTACTCGCGTGGTGTTCTCGGGGTGGTCGCCGGTGGTGAGGACTACACCGGGGCAGCAGTACTGTGCTGCACGGCCGCGGTCGGGGCGGGCCTGGGCATGCTGCGCTACGTCGGGACACCCACACCGACCGGCCTGGTCCGGGCTGCGATCCCCGAGGCCGTGCACGGCGAGGGGCGGGTGCAGGCGTGGGTGGTCGGACCCGGCCTCGACACGGCCTCGCGGGCGGCCGGCAGCAAGGCCCAGCTCGACGTGGCCCGCGAGGCTCTGGGCTCCGACCTGCCGGTCCTCGTCGACGCGGGCGGTCTCGACCTGGTCGACGGGACGCGCGAGGGCCCCACCCTTCTCACCCCACACGCGGGTGAGCTGTCCCGGCTGCTGACCCGCCTCGAGGGCTCTGAGACCACCCGCGAGGCGGTCCAGGCCGACCCGGTGGGCCACGCCCGCCGCGCGGCCGACCTCACCGGGGCCACGGTCCTGCTCAAGGGGGCCACCACGCTCGTGGTGCCACCCACGGCCTCGGGACTCCCCGTGCGCTCCCAGACCGACGCCCCGCCCTGGCTGGCGACGGCGGGAGCCGGGGACGTGCTCGCCGGAGTCTGCGGAGCCCTCCTCGCGGCCGGGCTCTCGCCGCTGGACGCCGGCAGCCTGGGCTCCCTCGTGCACGGCGTGGCTGCCGACCGGGCCAACCCGGGAGGCCCGGTGCGCGCGCTGGCCGTCGCCCACGGCATACCCGCCACCGTCGCGCACCTGCTCACGCGCTGACTCCCACGCTCGTGAAAGACTGGGCGGCGATGAGCGACACCACGATCAGCACACCCCCAGCCCCGGCCCCGCCGGGGCTGCCCGCGTGCGCCCAGGTGGACCTGTCCGCGATCAGCGCCAACGTCGCGGCCCTCAAGCGGCTGGCCGGCAGCGCCGAGGTGATGGCGGTCGTCAAGGCCGACGCCTACGGCCACGGTCTGGTGCCCAGCGCCCGGGCCGCCCTGCGCGGCGGAGCCACGTGGCTCGGCGTGGCCCAGCTGCCCGAGGCCGTCGAGCTGCGCCGCGCCGGGATCGACGCGCCGCTCCTGTCGTGGCTGCACGTGCCGGGCCAGGACTTCGTCGAAGCCGTCGAGCTCGGCGTCGACCTCGGCGTCTCCACGTCGTGGGCCCTCGACCAGGTGCTCGCCGCTGCCACCGTCACGGGGCGAACGGTGCGGGTCCACCTCAAGGTCGACACCGGCCTCGGTCGCAACGGCGCCTGGGACTCCGATCTGGACCAGCTGCTGGCCACCCTGGCGTCGGCCCAGGCCGAGCGCGCAGTGGAGCTCGTGGGGCTGTTCAGCYACTTCGCCTATGCCGACGCCCCCCAGCACCCGACGGTCAAGGCCCAGCAGGAGCGGTTCGAGGGGATCGTCGCCCAGGCGGAGCGCGTCGGCCTGACGCCCCAGGTGAGGCACCTGGCCAACTCGGCCGCCACGCTGACCAACCCCTCGGCCCACTACGACCTCGTGCGTCCGGGAGTCTCCGTCTACGGCCTCTCGCCGGTCCCTGACCTGGGGGCTCCCGAGGACTTCGGCCTTCGTGAGGCCATGCGGCTGGTCGCCCGGCTGTCCAGCGTCAAGGATTCCCCTGCGGGACAAGGGGTTTCGTACGGCCACGTCTACAC